>USLX01000074.1 GCA_900555665.1 uncultured Eubacteriales bacterium
CTGTTCGCGACGAAGGAGCGTTACAGATGCGGCCTGCCCCTTGCGGGTACTCATCAGCCCGTAACCCCGCCGCAGCGGATAGCCTCCCCTGTGAAAGGGGAGGTGTCAAAAATCGAAGATTTTTGACGGAGGGGTTGTTGCGGGCGACCAATGGTCGCACCTACGTTGCCTGTTTGGGCGCGGTGGGAAATCGGGAGGTGACAATCCCTCAGTCAGCTTCGCTGACAGCTCCCTTTACACAAGGGAGCCTTTGGGCAGTCCGGCCAATTAGATCTCCATGAGCTCCTTGTCCTTCTTGCCGCACATCTCGTCGACCTTCTTGACATATTTGTCGGTCAGATCCTGGATGTCCTTTTCGGCCTTCTTCTGGTCGTCCTCGGTCATCTCGCCCTTCTTCTGGGCCTTCTTCACAAAATCGACCGCGTCGCGCCGGACGTTGCGGATGGCAACCTTGGCGTCCTCACCGTATTTTTTGACCTGCTTGGCCAGCTCCTTGCGGCGCTCCTCGGTCAGTTGCGGGAAGACGAGACGGATCACGCGCCCGTCATTCTGCGGGTTGATGCCGAGATCCGAGGTCTGGATGGCCTTTTCGATTGGCTTGAGCAGGCTGCCGTCCCACGGCTGGATGACCAGCGTCCGGGGATCGGGCGAGGAGATCGTACCGACCTGGTTGATGGGCGTCGGCGTGCCGTAATACTCCACCTCGATCCGGTCAAGCACCTGCGCATTCGCGCGCCCCGCGCGGACTGCGCCAAAGTCAGAGGCCAGCACTTCCAGTGTTTTTTCCATTTTGCGCTCAAACTGCTTCAGATCTGCCATAATTGTCTCCATTTCTGCCGCCGCATAAAATAGTTTTGGAACCGAAAATCTCCGCCCGGCGGCGATGGAGATTTCCGAAAAAAGCCTTATTCCGAGACCAGCGTCCCGATCTTCTCGCCCATCACGGCCCGCAGAATATTCTCCGGATCCTTCAGCGCGAAGACGAGCACGGGGATATGGTTGTCCATGGAAAGGGAGGTCGCCGTGGTGTCCATGACGGCCAGATGCCTGGCGAGTACCTCGTCATAGGTGATGGTATCATACTTGACGGCGGTTGGATCCTTGGCGGGGTCTGCCGAGTAGACGCCGTCGATGTTCTTGGCCAGCAGGATTGCGTCGGCGCCAATTTCCGCCGCGCGGAGCACCGCGCCCGTGTCGGTCGAAAAATAGGGGTTGCCCGTGCCGCAGCCGAAGATGACGACGCGGCCCTTTTCTAAGTGCCGGATGGCCTTGCTGCGGATGTAGGGCTCGGCGATCTTGTTCATCTCGATGGCCGTCTGCACGCGAACCTCGACGCCGCGCTGCTCCAGCCGGTCGGCCACGGCCAGCGCGTTGATCACGGTCGCCAGCATGCCCATGTGGTCGGCCCGCGTGCGCTCCATGCGCCCGCCGCCGTCCTTCAGTCCGCGCCAGAAGTTGCCGCCGCCGACGACCACGCCGACCTGCACCCCACGCTCCACGCACTGCCGGATCACGTCGCAAACGCCGCCGATCACGTCAAAGTCCAACCCCCGGTGCGCGTCGCCCGCGAGGGCCTCACCGCTGATCTTCAAAAGTACTCGCTTATATTTCGGTTCGCTCATAGAAGCTGGTTCTCCTTATTCGCATTTGTAGTCCCATCTATTTTAAACGATTTTGCCCGGAAAGGAAAGCGGCAATTTGCGATATTGCGCACTGTTTTCATATTCTTTACATTTTTTCTTCCTCTTGTGATTTTTGGTTGCGCTTTGCACGCGGATCGGTTATAATATTTTAATCGTGTAAACCCGGAAGGAGCTTGAAACATGGAAGACGTCAGACCGATCGAAAACAAAAATTTCATCGATAACTTTATAGAAGAGGATCTCGCCGAAGGCGGCCGGTTTGCCGGCCAAAAGGTGCATACCCGTTTCCCGCCGGAGCCAAACGGCTATCTCCACATCGGCCACTGCAAGGCCCTGACCATCGATTTCGGCACGGCTGAAAAGTTCGGCGGCCTCTGCAACCTCCGCATGGACGACACGAACCCCACCAAGGAGGACACCGAGTATGTCGACGCCATTCAGGCCGACATCCACTGGCTGGGCTTCGACTGGGGCGACCGGTTCTTCTACGGCAGCGACTATTTTGAAAAAGACTACGAGTTTGCAGTCGAGCTCATCAAAAAAGGCCTCGCCTACGTCTGCGACCTGACGCCGGAGCAGGCGAGGGAATACCGCGGCGACATCGGCACGCCCGCAAAGTCCCCGTACCGCGACCGCAGCGTCGAGGAAAACCTCGACCTGTTTGAGCGCATGAAAAACGGCGAATTCCCCGAGGGCAGCCATACCCTCCGCGCGAAGATCGACCTGGCCTCCGGCAACTTCAACATGCGCGATCCGGTCATCTACCGCATCCGCTATATGCACCATCACCGCCAGGGCGACAAGTGGTGCATCTACCCGATGTACGACTTCGCGCATCCCATTCAGGACGCGCTCGAGGGCATCACGCATTCGCTCTGCTCGCTGGAATTCGAGGCACATCGGCCACTTTATGACTGGGTTGTGAACAACGTCTCCGTCCCGTGCCATCCGCGCCAGATCGAGTTTGCCCGCCTCGGCATCGACCATACGGTCATGAGCAAGCGCAAGCTGCGCAAGCTCGTGGAAGAACACTATGTCTCCGGCTGGGACGATCCGCGGATGCCGACGCTCTGCGGTCTGCGCCGCCGCGGCTTCACCTCGGCTTCCATCCGCAACTTCTGTGAGCGCATCGGCGTGGCGAAGTCGGCCAACACCGTCGAGTATGCCTTCCTGGAGCATTGCCTCCGGGAAGACCTCAATGACAACGCCGCGCGCGTCATGGGCGTGCTGCACCCGGTCAAGCTCGTCATCACGAACTATCCGGAGGGGCAGTCTGAGACGTTCGAAGTCGAAAATAACCCCGTCCATCCCGAGCAGGGCAGCCACACGATTACCTTCTCCCGCGAGGCCTGGATCGAAGCGGACGACTTTATGGAGATCCCGGTGCCCAAATATAAGCGCCTCACGCCCAACGGCCCCGAGTGCCGCCTGAAGGGTGCTTATCTCATCACCTGCACCGGCTGCAAGAAGGACGAGAATGGCAATGTCGTGGAAGTTTACGCCACCTATGATCCGAACTCCCGCGGCGGCGACCCTGCCGATGGCCGTAAGGTCAAGGGTGCAACGATCCACTGGGTCGACGCGGAAAACTGCGTGGACGCGGAGGTACGCGAATATGACAACCTCTTTGCCGATGCACAGCCCGACGCGGCGGAGGACTTCCTCACCTGCCTGAATCCCGATTCGCTCCATGTGCTCATCGGCTGCAAGGTCGAAGCCTCGCTTGCCGAAGAGGCGAAGAAGTTTGACGCCGCCGAAAACCGCGCCGCGAAAAACGCCCCGGCCTTCCAGTTCATGCGCCTCGGCTATTTCTGCCTCGACAATCAGGACTGCCATGCCGACCATCTGGTCTTCAATCGCAGCGTCAGCCTGAAGGACAGCTTCAAAAAATAAATGTATCAGGAAACAGCGCCCCGCCATCCGGCGGGGCGCTGCTTTTATTTCTCCAGTTTTTCGCCGCAATAGGGGCAGTATTGCGAAAATGCCGGGATGCCGAGCTTGCAGTAGGGGCATCTGCCGAGCAGGATCAGCAGAACAGATCCCGCGACCAGAAGGCCAAGCATGACCCACAGGAGCGCAGTGATCTTGAACGCATCCCCGAACGCAAAGCAAAGCACCGCCGCGGCGTAAAGGATCACCATCCATATTTGTTTCCGGCTTCGTTTCATCGCTCGTCCTCCTCATAGAGATTTTTGCCGCACATTTGGCAATAATCGCCGTGCTGCCGTCAGATGAGCGCGTGGCAGTGCGGACATCGCCCCCAGATCAGCCATATCACCGTCTCGATGCCCAGCAGCACCAGACACGTGATGTAGAGCGGCGTGGAATCACTCAGCCTTCCAAACAGATATACAATGACCGTCAGCGCCAATAAAACAGCGTGAATGGTCTGCGCGGTTTTCAGCTTCATCGTTCTCCCTCCCTCTGCCCATTCAGACGAGCGCCGATCCGAAAAGTTCCAAAGCGCAAAAAACAGGCTCACGCGTGGGAGCCTGTTTTTGCGTGGTTTATTTCTTTGCCTTGCTGTCGACCACCTCGCGCAGCTGCGCGGCGAAGGCGTCGAGCGTCATTGCACCGAGATCGCCGTCCGTGCGGTGACGCGGGGAGACTGTGCCGGCCTCGATGTCGCGGTCGCCCACGATCAGCATATACGGCACCTTCTCCATCTGGCCGTCGCGGATCTTCTTGCCGATCTTCTCGCTCCGGTCGTCGACGGTCACGCGGAAGCCCATGTTCGTGAGCTTTGCGGCCTGCTCGCGGCAGTAGTCCACGGCGCGGTCCGTGACCGGCAGCAGACGAACCTGCTCCGGCGCCATCCACGTCGGCAGCGCACCCGCGTAGGTTTCAAGCAGATAGGCCAGCGTCCGCTCGTAGCAGCCAAGGCTGGTGCGGTGGATGATATACGGCAGCTTCTTGTCGCCGTTTTCATCAATATAGTACATTCCGAACTTCTCGGCCAGCAGCATATCGATCTGGATCGTGACCAGCGTATCCTCCTTGCCGTAGACGTTCTTATACTGGATATCCAGCTTCGGGCCGTAGAACGCAGCCTCGTCAATGCCGATCGTGTAATCGACGTCGAGATCCTTCAGAATGCGCGCCATCGCGCTCTGCGCATGATCCCACTGCTCCGCGGTACCCTCATACTTATTGTTGGGGTTCGCGGGATCCCACTGGGAGAAGCGGAATGTGCACTTGTCGAGCAGGCCGACCGTGCCAAGGCAGTATTTCGCGAGGTCAAGGCAGCCCTTGAACTCTTCTTCGAGCTGATCCGGGCGCAGCACCAGATGGCCCTCGGAGATCGTGAACTGACGCACACGGATCAGTCCGTGCATTTCGCCGGAATCCTCGTTGCGGAACAGGGTCGATGTCTCGCCCAGGCGCATCGGCAGATCGCGGTAAGACCGCTGCCGGTTCAGATAGACCTGATACTGGAACGGGCAGGTCATCGGCCGCAGTGCGAAGCATTCCTTCGTCTCGTCATACGGGTCGCCGAGGATGAACATTCCGTCCAGATAATGATCCCAGTGGCCGGAGATCTTATAAAGGTCGCGCTTGGCCATCAGCGGCGTCTTGGTCAGCAGATACCCGCGGGACTGCTCCACGTCCTCCACCCAGCGCTGGAGAAGCTGGACAACGCGCGCACCCTTCGGCAGCAGAACAGGCAGACCCTGACCGATGCAGTCCACCGTGGTGAAGTACTCGAGCTCACGGCCCAGCTTGTTGTGGTCACGCTTAAGCGCTTCTTCCTGCTCGGCGAGATAGTTGTCCAGATCTTCCTTCTTCGGGAACGCGACAGCGTAAATTCTTTGCAGCATCTTCCGCTTCGAGTCGCCGCGCCAGTATGCGCCGCAGCACTGCGTCAGCTTGATGGCGTTGCCTTTGATGCGGCCGGTGGAGTCGAGGTGCGGGCCGGCGCAGAGGTCGGTGAACTCACCCTGCCGGTAAAAGGAGATGTGCGCATCGGCGGGCAGATCGTTGATGAGCTCGACCTTGTACGGCTCTTCGCGCTCTTCCATAAACTTGATGGCCTCGTCACGCGGCAGCTCAAAGCGCTCCAGCTTCAGCTTTTCCTTGCAGATCTTGCGCATCTCGCCCTCGAGCTCCGTCAGCATCTCCGGCGTAAAGGTGAACGGTGCGTCAAAGTCATAGTAGAAGCCGTTGTCGATGGCCGGGCCGATGGCCAGCTTCACTTCCGGGTGCAGCCGCTTGACGGCCTGCGCCAGAACGTGGGAACAGGTGTGCCAGTACGTCTTGCGGTACTGTTCGTTTTCAAAGGTAAATTCGTTGTTTTCGCTCATAATAAAGCCTCCTGATTTGATTCGGGGCAAAACAAATGCGCCTCACCCCTGTGTAATATCAGGGGTGAGGCGCTACATTATACTGATAATGTGCACTCCACGGTTCCACCCTGCTTACGGACAAACTGTCCGTCGCTCGTGCGCTCTGTAACGGGAGCACCCGTCCGCCCATACTGCGTTTCCGCGTTCCGGGCAGCGGCTCAAAAGCGGTATTTTCGACCTTCGACCACCAAGACCCTTGCACCATACAGGCCTCTCTCTGCCGCGGGAATGGAAGAAAACATGTCTTTCTCTCTGCCATTTTCAACAACAATATAGCACCAAAAGTTCATTCTGTCAAACTTTTTTCTGCGTTTTTATAAAATTCACCAATTTGTAACTATTTACGCGATTTTGAGAATTATTTCCCGGAAATCCTGCCCACTTCCGTTCCAATTTTACACGGGGAGAACCTGTAGTATTTTGTTAAATATTGTCGTTTACGCAAAATTCGAACTATTTTTCTTGACTTTTCGAATTTTTTGATTATAATTCATAAAAAGTATCATCAATGATACTTTTGTAACAGTTTTGTAACTACTGCAACCGCCGCCATCCTGACCCACCTTGGCGGCAGACCGGAGCGTCCGCAGGGGTCTTCCCGTGCGCCGCTTCAAAAACTCAAAAAAGGAGGCAATCGATATGAAATGGATCAAAAAACAGAAATCGGTTCTGGCTGCGGCGCTGGTCGTCGCGACGCTCTGCACCGGTTTCGTCCTGTCCGGCGTTTCCGCAAAGGCGGAGTCCGCGCCCGCCGCATCCGGCGTTTCCACATCGACCACCGCACTCTCTGCCGCAGCTCCCGTGCAGGAGCGATCCGCGGCCCCTGTCGTCTACTTTGACGCCGAGCTCCTGGCTACCCCCATTCCGCTGACCGAACCTGCGCCGGAAGCTGCCGTGCAGGCGGAGGCCGAGCCAGAGTCAGCCGAGCCTGTCCTCACGCCCGTTGTCGCGCAGTACGCGGCGGAGACCGTCCGGTCCTCAGCCACGGCGACCCACATCCCGGAAAACCTCGCCGCCTGCACGGCGGACGCCGACATCCCGGATGATCTCGAGCACATTGACAGCTTCATTGCCACGGCCTATTTCCTCACCGGCACAACCTCGACCGGCGCCTATACCACTGTCGGCCGTACCCTGGCGGTCAATCCCAACATCATTCCATACGGCACGGAGGTTTGGATGTTCCTCGACGACGGGACCTACATCGGCACCTTCACCGCCGAAGATACCGGCTCCAACATGATGGCGCATCCGCATGTCGTCGACATCTATATGGGTGCCGATTCCTATGACGAGTGCATTCTCTGGGGCGCGCAGCATGTGAACCTCTACACCCGTCCTGCCCAGGACTGATCAAAGGCCGGGCAGGGGAGACGGGCCAAAAGATCCGCTCCCAATCTTGAATCTCCGCCTTTCCTGTGCTACAATACCGAGGAAAGGCGGATTTTTCTATGGATTTATGCAATATCAATGAGATCAAGGCTCTCCTCGCGCGCCACGGCTTCCATTTTTCCAAGGCCAAGGGCCAGAATTTTCTGACGCAGAGCTGGGTCCCGCGTGAGATCGTCGCGCGCGCCGGCATCGACGAGACGTGCGCCGCGCTCGAGGTTGGCCCCGGCATCGGCCCGCTGACGCAGGAGCTCTGCCGCAGTGCAAAAAAGGTCATTGCCATCGAGCTCGACCGCAGCCTGCAGCCCATCCTGGCTGAGACCATGGCCGGAAACGAAAACCTGGAAATCATCTTCGGCGACGTCCTGAAGACTGATCTGACCCGCCTCGTCTCCGAGGAATTTGCGGGGCTGCGCCCGGTTGCCTGCGCCAATCTGCCCTACTATATTACAACGCCGATTCTGGCCGCGCTGCTCGAGTCGCGCGCATTTGAATCGATCACCGTCATGGTGCAGAAGGAGGTCGCGCAGCGCATCGCCGCGCCCGCCGGAAAAGGGGATTACGGCGCATTTTCGGTCTTCTGCCAATATTATGCCGTGCCGGAGCTGCTCTTTGACGTTCCGCCCAGCTGCTTCATTCCACAGCCAAAGGTCACCTCTGCCGTCTTAAAGCTCACCATGCGCACCGAGCCGGTCTGCGAGGTCCGCGACGAGGCGCTCTTCTTCCGTACCGTGAAAGCTGCGTTTGCCCAGCGCCGCAAAACGCTGCTCAACGCCCTTTCCGCCGGCTTCGGTGAGCTTTCCAAAGCGGAGCTGGCCGCGCTGATCGAACAGAGCGGCTTTGCGCCCACAGTGCGCGGCGAAACGCTGGATATCCCGTCCTTTGCTGCCCTTGCCAACGCCATTGCGGAGCGAAAGGGCTGATGTACTACATCTATCTTATCCGCTGCCGCGGCGGCACGCTCTATGCCGGCATCACGACCGACCTTAACCGCCGCCTGCGCCAGCATTGCGGCGAGCTTCCCGGCGGCGCGAAATATACCCGCGCCCATCCGCCCCTCGCGCTGGAGGCCGCCTGGTGCGCGGAAGACCGCAGCGCCGCGTCAAAGCTGGAGGCCCGGCTCAAGCAGCGATCTCACGCCGAAAAGCTCTCCCTCATCGCCCATCCGGAGCAGCTGGCAGACTATCCGCCGCTTCCTCCCACCGCTCTCGCCGCCGCCTGGCCCCCCGCCACTTGACAGTTCCGCCAGTTTGGGGTATCCTGAATATACAAAGAGGGCCGACTGTTATCAGGCAGTCAGTCCTTGCAGTTCAGCTTTATTTGACGTTGACCGCTCGGGTGCCTTCCGGGCGGTCAACAAACTTTCCGGGTAAAGCAGAGCGGGATCAAAATGATCCATGCCAGACGCGCGAGAAATCGCAGGACCTGCGTCCAACGCTTCCGCCCCATCAGCATCACCTCCTTTTTCAAGGAAGTGACGGGCCGCCTCTATGTAACAGCGACCCTCTTCGGCCCGTTTCCGGACAGTTACAGGATAGCACAAGGCAAGATACTTGTAAATTTCTCCCTTTTACTTGCAAAATCCCCCACAGTGTGCTATCATAAATTGAATCATGAAAACCTGAGACGTGAGCAGGGGAACAAACGGCCTACCCGCCGTCTTGTTTCCATGCTCATTTTTGTTAGGGTGTATTCTTCCAACTCATGATGTGACCGGCAGCGAGGGATTTTTGCGTT
>USLX01000075.1 GCA_900555665.1 uncultured Eubacteriales bacterium
CCGTTGACGAATCGGCGAAAAACAGGTAAAATATAAGAAAAGATTTCTGATCTATTCACTGGCAGAAAAATGTCCGCCATCATCAAGATAGCGTGCGGCGTTGTAAAATTCCAAATGGCCAAATTGTGACCCAGTGAAACGGTCACAATTTGGGAAGGAAGAAGAAGGCTGCGGATATGGAGTTTTCGCCGCCCCGGCGGAAACGGAATGGAGCTGGCTTCTTCTGACGCGATGGCGGCACGGTTCGCACTTCCGGTTTTGAAGGTTCTCTTTCTTTTCTAATATTAACCGAAAGGCGACCCAGCGCAGCGGTCGGCTTTCGGAAAGGAAGAAGGAGCCAGCGGATATGGAGTTTTCGCCGCCCCGGCGGAAACGGAATGGAGCTGGCTCCTTCTGACGCCGCGGCGGTTCTTTTCTTTCTCAAAAAGAGAAAGAAAAGAATGGGGGCGCAAAAAGCGGGCGGACAGGGTTGTCCGCCCCTACGGATCCTATCGAAAGTGCAGCGGAAAATCGAAAAACACGATATTTTTTACATACAGGAGGCAATTATGGACAAAAAAGCGCTGCGGGCGGAGATCCGGGCGAAGAAGCGGGCGCTGACGCAGGCGCAGATCGTGCGCTACAGCGAGGCGCTGGCCGAGGCCCTCTATGCGCACCCGCTCTATCAGGCGGCAAAAAGCCTCTATGGCTACCTGAGTTACAATCAGGAAGTCCGGACGATGCCGATTTTGCAGCGGGCACAGGCGGACGGCAAGCGCGTAGCCGTGCCGAAGGTGTATGGCGAGGAAATGAAATTTCTGTGGCTCGATGACCTGAACCGCACCATGCCCGGCGCCTACAACATTCCGGAGCCCATCGGCGATGAGCCGGAGGCGGACGACGAGACTGCGTTGATTTTGATGCCGGGGCTGGCCTTCGACCCGGCGGGGCACCGCTGCGGCTATGGCGGAGGCTTCTACGACAAATATCTCGCGGCGCACACGGGCCATCCGACCGTTGCGCTCTGCTATGGATTTCAGATGTATCCACATCTGGACGTGGACGCATTTGACGTTCCGGTGGATGCGGTGATCACGACGGCGGAGGATGTGGAATGAAAATTTGGATGATTGTGGCGGTCTGCGCCTTTGTCTTTCTGGTCTGTTTTCTGGTGGATACGCTGTTCAAGCGTCTGTTTCCGAAGTCGAAGCTGGAGCGGAGCAAAACCGCCGTCCGGCCCGCGCGGCGGAGCGCGACGTTTGGCGTGCTGCTGCTGTTTTTGCCCATTGTGGTGCTGCTGTTTTTCATGCCGGAGGGCGGAGACACACTGCTGCTCGTCGGCTGCATCACAGCGCTGATCTTCGGTGTCATTTTGCTGGTAAACTATTTTTCCGTCACCATTTACTATGATGACGAGAAATTTTTGTACAAAACGCTGCGCGGCGGGAAACAGGAGTTCCATTACAGCCAGATCCGCGGTCAGCGGAGCCTGATGACGCGCGGCGGCATCAACACGATCCTGTTCGTTGGCGATACGGAGATCAACCTCTACAGCTCGATGCAGAATCTGAATACCTTCCTCAACAAGGCCTTTTACCGCTGGTGCGCAGCAAAGGGCATCGACCCGGACAGTGTGGAGAACAATCCCAGAATGTTCACCTGGTTCCCGGATCCAGATAAAAAAGAAGAGGCCGTCCAATGACGGCCTCTTTTTGCAGGCAAACAGACTCAGTCGGTAAACGTGTAGCGGATGATCGCGCCTTTGCCGTCACCGGTGGTAATGATGGTGTCGCCGGCAGCGTTTTTTCCGGAATCCAGAATGGGATAGCGGCCCTGTGTGCGGACATAGGCCTCGGGACTTTCCGCCTCAACCTCTTTGAACTCCTTCTGGCAGTGCGCCTCGCCGCCGCAGGGATTGATGGTTTCGATCAAAACTTCATATTCGTTCATTCGTCTTGCTCCTTTCTGTTTTTAGGGCGTATCTGAAAACTGAAAATGTGGCCGGCAGCGCGAAAAGCCCCCTGTCCGGGTGCGTTGGGAGCTTTCAGATATACCCTAGTATACCACGAAGAAATTCTGTCATGCAAATGGACGATTTTCACAAAAAACGCGGAGAAGGAAAGCCCTTCTCCGCGTCGGTATTATTCCTCCGGGCTGAACTGGTCTTTTCCGACCGAGCACAGGGGGCAAACCCAGTCCTCGGGAACTTCTTCCCAAGGCGTGCCAGGGGCTACGCCATTGTCGGGATCGCCGACTTCCGGGTCATAGACATAGCCGCAGATATCGCAGACATATTTCATGTTCAAATTCTCCTTTTTCTTGAACCTCAGCCGCTGAGCCGCTCGGAGAGGACCGCCATGATCTTATCGTGGCAGCCGCCGCAGCCAGTCGAGCAGCTGGTCAGCTTCTGCACCTCAGCGAACTCCTTCTCCACATCGGAGAAGTGCGCGTTCCTCTGTAGAGCGTCGTCAATGTCCGCCAGGGTCACATGCTTGCAGTTGCAGATCACGGTGTTTTCCGTGTATTCCATCTTACTTGAAGTAGCGCTCCAGAAGGCCCTTGAGCGCGCGGCCGTGTCGGGCCTCGTCGCGGGCCATTTCGTGGACAGTGTCGTGGATGGCGTCGAGGCCGTTCTTCTTTGCGCAGGTAGCCAGCTCGACCTTGCCCGCGGTTGCGCCGAATTCGCAGTCAACACGCCAGGCCAGGTTGTCCTTCGTGGTGGCCTTCATGTTCGGCTCGAGGTCTTCGCCGAGCAGCTCCGCGAACTTCGCGGCATGCTCTGCCTCTTCATACGCAGCCTTTTCCCAGTACAGGCCGATCTCCGGATAGCCTTCGCGATGGGCGATACGGGCCATGCAGAGGTACATGCCGACCTCGGAGCATTCACCGTTGAAGTTGGCCTTCAGCTGCTCGAGGATGTACGCCTTGTCGGCGTCGGAGATGTCGGGGTTATTCTTGACGGTTGCGCCGTAGACGCCGTAGCTGTGCTCAGCGGCCAGCTTCAGCTCGCCCTTGACCTCTTCGAACATGTTGCTCTTGGCATGACAGACCGGGCATTCGGCCGGGGCCGCTTCGCCTTCGTAGATGTAACCGCAAACCTTGCAAACAAACTTCTTCATGATAATTTCCTCCGTATTTTTGATTTTTTCTCTTGTATTTATTGAAAAGTCAATGCTTTTGCAAACAATTGGGGCAGACGCCGGTGAAGCTGACCTGATAGCGGCAGAGCTCGCAGCCGGTGTCCTCCTGGACGCGGCGGAGCATCTCCTCCGGCAGCTCGATCCGTTCCGCATCGAGCACCGCGCCGCAGCGCTCACAGACAACGTGCGCATGTGGAATGATGTTGCCGTCGTAGCGTTCGAGTCCGTTTACCACGCCGACGGAGTCGATCACGCCCTCGGCCTTAAAGGCAGCGAGATTGCGATAAACCGTGCCAAGGCTAAGATCCGGAAAGTCCGGCTTGAGCTGTTGGTAGACCCACTCGGCTGTCGGATGGCAAGTCGTACCGCGCAGGCAGGTCAGGATCGCCTCACGCTTGCGGCTAAATTTTTTTGCTGTCGCCATAGGTGTTCTCCAAAACAATAATAATTCTTATTTGCATTATTAGAATAGCACAGGGTTTGCGATTTGTAAAGCCCTTTTTGAAAAAATTTTTTGCTCTGGCGCAATTTGCTCCCCCGCCGAAACTTTGCTCCGCCCTCCCGTCAGATCGGGCTATGACGCCTCCGCCGCCAATCCGCCCCAAAACTTACACAGAGCCTGCCCCAGGTATTCCACGCTGCGCAGGGCCTCGGCCAGGGTATTGCCCGTGCAGCCGAACTCGATGAGCATGGAGCCAGGCGTTTCATGCTGGTTGAAGCGTTCGGTACGCAGGTCGATGTCGCGGCAGAGGCCGGGCGCGGCACGGTTTAAAAGGGCCTGCACTTTCAGGGCATTGGCGAGATTTTCCTGCCAGTTGGGGTGCGTGAGGCCGCCCTCGTCCGTGCCGACAACAAACATGAGCTGCGCGCAGCGCTGGCCGTCCACCTCTGCCGCAAAGGACACCGGCAAGCCCGAAGGGTCGTCCGCCGCGTCGCGGTGGAGGTCGAGCACCATCTCGATGGACGGATACTGTGCCAGATAGTCCTCAATGGTCAGGCGCATGCGCTCGTAGGCGCCGTTGTAGGTAGGGTAGTCGTTGAGGGCGGTGTCATGCAGGGTTTCAATGCCGGCGGCATTCAGAATTTCCGCCAGCCTCGTCCCGAGGCGCACCACAGAGCGCTCCGGGTCGCCGGTGCGGAGCGGATCAGAGCTGTCATATTCCCAGCCCGCCTCCTGCGTATAGGCCTCGGAGGTATGAGTGTGGACGATGAGCACCTTCGGCCCATCCGATGCCGCGCGGAGCGCGGAAGCGCGCGTGAGCAGGGCAGTCTTGTCCACAGGATAATCGCAGGCACCGGCGATGGTAATCGCGTCCGCCTCAGCAGCGGAAAAATGGAGCGGCTCGTCCTGCCCGGCCTCTTCCGCCGGGTTTTGCTCCGGATCGGCCTCTTTCACCGGAGGCTGCTCCGGTGCGGATTGTGCCGGTTGGGACACGGTGCGGTTTTCCGCCGCGAGGATGCGAACCGGCCAAACATTTGCGGCCGGATGCGACGGCGCAGCGCGCGGCAGCGCGTTCGCCGCGCGCAGCAGTATTGCAAACAGGAGCACTGCCGTACAAAACCGGCGCAGCTTTCGTTCGTTCATCTTTCGTTCCCTCCCTGTCACGAATCTATGTGCGATGCGGCGCGGATAGAACCGCAGCGGGGCGTCGGTTTTGCGCGGAAGAGGGCTTTTTCGTGAATTTCACAAATTCGAGCGGATTTTCCCATTGAATTTGTCCCGCAATTCGTTTATAATGTGAATATTGACGACCATGGTAGCGGGAGGGACGTGCAGTGGCTCAGATCGTATCTGTGATCTCCGGAAAGGGCGGCACAGGCAAGACCTCCCTCTGCGCGGGGCTTGCGGCCTGTCTGGCGCGGGAAGGCGCACGGGTTTTATGTATCGATCTCGACGTCGGGCTGCGCAATCTCGACATTGCCCTCGGCATGGCCGACGAGGCCGCGCTGCCGTTTACAGCGGTGATGCGCGGGGAGACGCCGCTCTCACAGGCGACGCCGCATCCGACGCACTCCGGCCTCTATCTGCTGACGGCTCCGGTGACGGAGACGATGGAATCCATCGGGATCCGCGCCTTCGGTGCGCTGCTGCGCGAGGCAAAGAGCGCCTACGACTGGGTGCTGATCGACGCTCCGGCGGGGCTTGGCCGCGGATTTCAGTTGGCAACTGGCTTTGCCGACGAGGCCATTGTCGTCACGCTGGCAGATCCTGCGTCTCAGCGCGACGCGGCGCGGGCAACCGAGCTGCTGCTCGCCAAACGCGACATTCCGGTGCGCATGGCGGTCAACCGCGTAAGTCCGAAGCTGTTTGCAAAGATGCAGTCCACCGTCGATGATGTGATGGATCTGGTGGGGCTGCCGCTGCTGGGGCTTGTGCCCGAGGATCCTTCGGTCGTTCTCGCCGCTGCGGCGGGGCGGCTGCTCATCGATTTTACCGAGCAGGGCGCGGCGCGGGCCTGCCGGAACCTGGCGCTGCGGCTGGAAGGCCGGCGCGTGGCGCTGATGAAACTGAAATGATCTTACAAATCTGAAGCAAAGGAGAGCTGATTCGCATGAATATCACCCTGATGGCGCACGATAAGAAAAAAGAGCTCATGGTTCAATTCTGCACCGCGTACAAAAGTATTTTGTCCAAGCACTCGCTCTCTGCAACGGCGACAACGGGCCGTCTGGTCGCGGAGGCCACGGGGCTTCCGGTCAGTTTGTTCCTGTCTAAAAATCAGGGAGGGCACCAACAGATCGACGCGCGGATCGCCTATAACGAGGTCGACATGGTCATCCTGTTCAACGACCCCAACGACACCGACCCCTGGGAGGATCAGCGCATGATCCACACCATTCATCTCTGCGACACCTACAACGTCCCGCTGGCGACGAACCTTGCTTCGGCGGAAATGCTGATCCTCGGGCTGCAGCGCGGCGACCTCGACTGGCGCATGATGATGAAAAGCAAAAAGACGCTGCGCTAACGCGCACCGGATCGCCGGTCTTCAGCCGGTTGAATCCGGGCGCTCTGCCCCGCGCAGACGCGGACACAGTACCGGGCAAGGCTTCGCCAGAGAGGCGCTCCACGGCTGGAAGAGCACCGAAGGCAACCCCGGGAAGGACAGCCGCCGAGCGGACAATCCCATATCCGAAAGAGGGAAGGCTCTGTCTTCTGAATTTGGGTGGCACCACGGAGTTTCAGGCTCTCGTCCCAAACCGCTGGGATGAGAGCATCTTTTTATAGAAATGGGCTGCGCCGTGTGGACCCCCGCCGCAGCGGATGCAAGCCCAAAATAGAAGCGTCATTCTGAGCCAGTGCACACACTGGCGTGAGAATCCCGTGGATCTTTTAGGCGTGGCATGGGGCGCGTTATTCTATTTTGGACTCCTATAAAATCTACGGGATTGCCACACCAGCCTGCGGGCTGGTGCGCAATGACGCGTCTATTGGAGGCTTTGTCCGCTGCGGCGGCAAGTTGATTTTACAATTCAGATCTGTATGGAATAGAGAGGAACTTTGAAAATGGAACGAATCAAACCACATACGCTCTCCGGCTTTATGGAGCTTCTTCCGGCGCCGCAGCAACAGATGGAAGCGATTATGGATGTGCTCCGCACGACCTATTCGCTCTACGGCTTCACGCCGCTTGATACACCCGCCATCGAATCGGCCGATGTCCTGCTGGCCAAGGGCGGCGGCGAGACGGAAAAGCAGATCTACCGCTTCACCAAGGGCGACGCCGATCTCGCGCTCCGCTTTGATCTGACCGTGCCGCTGGCAAAATACGTCGCGCTGCACTATAACAACCTCAGCTTCCCGTTCCGCCGCTATCAGATCGGCAAGGTCTACCGCGGCGAGCGCGCGCAGCGCGGCCGGTTCCGCGAATTTTATCAGGCGGATATCGATATCATCGGCGACGGCAAGCTCTCGATCGTCAACGAGGCCGAGATTCCGTCCATCATCTATAAGACGTTCACCACGCTGGGCCTCAAACGGTTCCAGATCCGCGTCAATAACCGCAAGATCTTAAACGGCTTCTACGCCATGCAGGGCCTGACCGATAAGGCCGGCGACATCATGCGCACCGTGGACAAGCTGGACAAGATCGGCCCGGAGAAGGTCACGGCCTGCCTTGTGGATGACTGCGGCCTGACGGAAGCCCAGGCGGCGGAGATCCTGAAGTTTATCTCCATCCGCGGCAAAAACGCCGACGTGCTTGCTGCGCTGGAGGACTATCGCGGCCAGAACGATACGTTTGACCTTGGTCTCGACGAGCTGCGGGCCGTGACGCGGTATCTGGCGGCCTTCGGCGTGCCGGAGGCGAACTTCGCCGTCGACCTCACGATTGCGCGCGGGCTCGACTACTACACCGGCACGGTCTACGAGACGACGCTGATCGACCATCCGGAGATCGGCTCGGTCTGCTCCGGCGGACGCTATGACAACCTCGCCGAGTATTACACCGAAAAGCAGCTGCCGGGCGTCGGCATTTCGATTGGTCTGACGCGGCTTTTCTATGTGCTCAGCGAACAGGAGATGCTGAACGACGCGCGGCGCACGTCGCCCGCGGACGTGATGATCTTCCCGATGACGGAGGATCTGGAGGCGGCAATCCAGCTGGCCACCAAGCTGCGCGGCGAGGGCATCCGCACCCAGCTCTACACTGAGAACAAGAAATTCAAGCAGAAAATCCAGTATGCCGACAAGCTCGGCATCCCCTATGCCATCTTCCTCGGCGAGGATGAGATCGCGCAGAACACGGTCTCGCTCAAGGATCTGCGCAAGGGCGAGCAGCTGACCGTCAGCGCCGAGGCCGCCGCCGATATGATCCTAGACGACATCGCCGACAATTTGAAGGGTACAATTTTGAAATAACAACACACCAGATAGAAAAGAGGAAACCACTATGATGCAGTCCAGAACCCACACCTGCGGCCAGCTTCGGCTCTCCAACGCGGGCGAAAAGGTCACGCTTTGCGGCTGGATGGAGAATGTCCGCGTCGTCGGGCAGAACTTCGCCTTCGTCGTCCTGCGCGACTTCTACGGCACGACGCAGATCGTTGTCGAAACCGAGGACATGATGAATATCATCAAGTCCATCAACAAGGAATCCACCATCCAGGTCGTCGGCACCGTGCGTGAGCGCGACAGCAAAAACCCCAAGCAGGCGACCGGCGACGTCGAGGTCGTGCCGGAGCAGATTACGATTCTCGGCAAGTGCCGCTACAACGAGCTGCCGTTTGAAATCAACCGCAGCCGCGACGCCGACGAGACGCAGCGCCTGAAATACCGCTATCTCGACCTCCGCAACCCGGCGGTCAAAAACAACATCATCCTCCGCTGCAACGTCGTCGCGGCACTGCGCAAGGCGATGATGGAGCATGACTTCCTCGAGATCACGACGCCGATCCTGACGGCCTCCAGCCCCGAGGGCGCGCGCGACTATCTCGTTCCCGCGAGAAAGCACCCCGGCAAGTTCTACGCCCTGCCGCAGGCGCCGCAGCAGTTCAAGCAGCTGCTGATGACCTCCGGTTTCGACCGCTATTTCCAGATCGCGCCCTGCTTCCGCGACGAGGATGCCCGCGGCGACCGCAGCCCCGGCGAGTTCTATCAGCT
>USLX01000076.1 GCA_900555665.1 uncultured Eubacteriales bacterium
GCGCGGGGACGGCTCCCCCAGTCTGCGCGGGGCGCAGACAGCCCCCTCTTGGCAGGGGGCCTTTGGTACGGGCACACCCTTGAGAGGCCTGGAAGATCCACGGGATTGCCACGTCTATTTTGATGCAACGGAAAATCCAAGGGCCCCGGCCCTCTCCGCCCCAGTGGGCGCACTGGGGCACCTCCACCCGCCGGGGGGAGGCGCCCCCAGTTGCCTTTGGCAACAGCCCCCTCTGGCAGAGGGGA
The DNA here is from genome assembly GCA_900555665.1 of uncultured Eubacteriales bacterium. Taxonomy (GTDB): domain Bacteria; phylum Bacillota; class Clostridia; order Oscillospirales; family Oscillospiraceae; genus CAG-170. Next base: position 246 of record USLX01000076.1, read on the forward strand.
CCCTGGGGTACGGTGGGGAGATTTGTGGGATTGACAGAAGGGCGGAAGGACGGTATACTGAACTGGATTGCGTAATTATATGAGAGAAAGTTCAGGAAACAGACGATGAGCGAAAGAATTCAGGAAAACAAGATGGGGACAATGCCGGTAGGGAAGCTGCTGGCAGATATGGCGATCCCGGTGATGATCTCGATGCTGGTGCAGGCGCTCTACAATGTGGTGGACAGCGTATTTGTTTCGCGCATCAGCGAAAATGCGCTCAGCGCGGTGTCGCTGGCGTTCCCACTGCAAAATTTGATGATTGCCTTCGGCTCCGGCACGGCGGTGGGCGTGAATGCGCTGCTTTCGCGCTCGCTCGGGGCAAAACAGCAAGAGCAGGTTGACCGGGCGGCAAACACAGGGCTGTTTTTATTCGGCTGCACCTATGTGCTGTTCGCACTGATCGGGGTATTTCTGGCGCGGCCGTTTTTTCTGGCACAGACGCAGGATGCGGAGATCGTGGGCTACGGCGTGGACTATGCGGCGATTTGCCTGATCTTTTCGTTCGGTATTTTTGCACAGTTTTGCTTTGAACGGCTGCTGCAGGCGACGGGACGGACAAGGCTTTCGATGATGACACAGCTGATCGGTGCGCTGATCAATATTGTGCTCGATCCAATTTTGATCTTCGGCTGGTTTGGTCTGCCGCGGCTGGAGGTTACGGGTGCAGCGATTGCAACCGTGGCTGGGCAGATCATTGCAGCCGTCATCGGCCTTGTGGTCAATCTGCGGAAGAATCCTGAGATTCACCTCCGCGCGAAGCTCATGTGCTGGCACGGGCCGACGGCGGGGGAGATTTACCGCGTGGGGGTGCCGTCGATCATCATGGGTTCCATCGGGTCGGTGATGACGTTTGGCATGAACAAGATTCTCATTGCCTTTACCACAACAGCAACGGCGGTGTTCGGCGTTTATTTCAAGCTGCAAAGCTTTATCTTCATGCCGGTTTTCGGGCTGAACAACGCGATGGTGCCGATTTTGGCGTATAACTATGGTGCGCGCAAGCCGGAGCGGGTGAAAAAGACGGTCAAGCTCAGCATTCTGACGGCCATTGGCATTATGGTGGTAGGGTTTGCGGCGTTTGAGTTGATTCCGGACGTGCTGCTGCGGCTGTTTGATGCCTCGGAGACGATGATGTCCATCGGTACGGCGGCGCTGCGGATGATCGGGATGCACTTTTTGATTGCAGGCGTGAATGTGGTGGCCATGTCGGTGTATCAGGCAATTGGCAATCCGCTGCACTCGCTGCTCTGCTCGGTGATGCGGCAGCTGGTGGTGCTGCTGCCGGCGGCGTGGCTGTTGGCGCAGACGGGCCGGCTGGAGCTTGTGTGGCTGGCATTCCCGATTGCGGAGCTGGCGGCGCTGGCCATGAGTGCGGTGCTTTTGCGCAAGACGCTGGTTGTCGCGGAGCGGCGGATGGCCGATGACGATTATGGCGAAGCGGTCTGAACGGGTTCCTTGCGGACTTGGACAGAAACTTAACACAAATTAACACGCGGGTTTGCTATGATACTCCCGAATTGTTGCCCGGTTGGGCAAAATCCGGGAGGAGGCAGAGCGTATGTTTTTGGTGAATGAAGCGATGGTTCAGGTGCCGATCGGCACGGCGGCGCTGATTGTGGTGCTGGGCATGGCGGTCGTATTCTTCGGGCTGATTCTGCTGATGTATGTGACGAAGATCACAGGCAGGATTCTGCAAAGCCGCGAGAAGAAGGCCGAGGCTGCAAAGCCCGCGGAGGCGCCTGCGGCGGCCCCGGCGGCAGCGAAGGCTGCGGCTCCGGGCAGCGCGGGAGAGATCAAGCTGCACGATGTGCCGGATAAGACGGCGGCGATGCTCATGGCGATTGTGGCTGACCGGCTCGGCAAGCCGCTCAATGAGCTGCGGTTTCTCTCGATTCGCGAGATCAAGGAATAACGTACATAAAATCCTCCCGTTTCCATCGGAAACGGGAGGATTTTTGCTGGTCAGTCGTCGCGGGGAATGGGGCTGATGACGGGCTTGCCGTTGGCGTCGACAAGGACCGTCAGCCCGGCAGCGTTACCGTTGTAGTGAAAAAGGTAGGTCACGCCGGTCTGCCGATCGACCCAGAGCTCATTGGCGGTTACAAAGCCGGACTCGTCCAAGATGCGGACGAAGCGCTGGTTCTTGTCCTTCGCCATGTCAGTTCCCTTCCTTGGCGCTTTCGACAAGACCGCTGGCAAGACCGGCCAGGCCCTGAATCTCACTCGGAATGATGATCTTCGTGGCCTTGCCGTCGGCGACCTTCTGCATCGCCTCGAGGGCCTTGAGCTTGATAACCTGATCGTTCGGGGCCTGCTCGTTCAAAAGGGCAAGGGAATCCGCCATGGCCTTCTGCACGGCAAGAATTGCCTGCGCTTCACCGTCGGCCCGCAGGATTGCGGCCTGCTTCTCGGCCTCGGCGCGGAGGATGGCCGCCTGCTTTTCGGCGTCGGCCTTCAGGATCGCGGCTTCCTTCTCGCCTTCGGCGACGAGGACCTGGCTGCGCTTCGTGCCTTCGGCCTGCAAAATCGCCTGGCGGCGGTCACGTTCGGCTTTCATCTGCTTTTCCATGGAGTTCTGGATGTCCTGCGGCGGCAGGATGTTCTTCAGCTCGACGCGGTTGACCTTGATGCCCCAGGGATCGGTCGCCTCGTCGAGGATTGCGCGCATCTTGGTGTTGATGACGTCGCGGGATGTGAGGGTCTGGTCAAGCTCGAGGTCGCCGATGATATTGCGGAGCGTCGTGGCCGTCAGAGTCTCCATGGCCATCATCGGGTGTTCGACGCCGTAGGCATAGAGCTTCGGGTCGGTGATCTGGAAGTAGACGACGGTGTCGATCTGCATGGTGACGTTATCCTTGGTGATGACGGGCTGGGGCGGATAGTCGAGCACCTGCTCCTTCAGGCTGACCTTCTTGGCCACACGCTCGACAAACGGCACCTTGAAGTGCATGCCGACCGTCCAGACCGCGGAGAACGCGCCGAGCCGTTCGACGACGTACGCACGGGACTGCTGCACGACATAGATGTTGCGGACAATGATGATGAGCACCAGAACGGCGACCACCAGTACGGGAATCCATTCCATAATTGTTCCTCCTTCTTTTCAAAAAACGGATGTACGCTCTGGCCGGATGGCCGGGTTTACGGGGTTTCCGCGGGGACTTCCAAGGGCCGCACGAAGAGCTTTGCGCCCTCGATGCGGGTGACGGTGACGACGGCATTTTCGGGGATGTTCGCTTCGGTTTCGCTCCGCGCCGTCCAGAGTACGCCGTCAATACGGACGGCGCCGGTGGCGCGCAGGTCGTCGATCGGCTCGGTGACAAGCGCCTCGCGGCCGATGAGACGGTCGGCATTGGTTCGTGTATGCTTCGGCGTCAGCTTCTTTTTCAGAACCGGACGCAGCAGCACAAGCAGCAGACCGGAGACGACGACAAACAGCGCCAGCTGCACGACGAAGCCCGCGCCGAACATCGCACCCAGCAGCGCGGCGAACGCGCCGCCCATGAACCAGATGCTGACCAGCTCGACAGTCGCGGCCTCGATGCCGACGAAGGCCACGATTGCAATGATCCAGCCGAGGATAAAGAGAGTCATATTTGCTACACCTCCTTGCTTTCTTTAGTATCCTACAGACGGAGAACTCTGTCAACTGTAACTTTTTTGGAAACCGGGCAGAAAAGGTTTGCTATTTCTGAGGCGATTCTTTATAATTGAATCAATATGCCGCAGGGGCGGCGAGGAAAGCGAAGTTGGAAAGATGAAAGATTTACAATTCTGTGTGCCGTGTCTGTTTGGGCTGGAGGGCCTCGTGGGCGACGAGCTGAAGCGGCTCGGCTGCGAGGACGTCCGCGTGGAGGATCGGCGCGTATTTTTTACGGGGGACTTTACCGATCTGGCAAAGGTCAACCTCTGCTGCCGCATGGGCGAGCGGGTGATGATCCGCCTCGGCCATTTCCGCGCGATGAGCTTTGAAGACCTGTTCCAGGGCGTCAAGGCCCTGCCGCTGGAGCGGTTTATCCCGAAGGACGGGGCCTTCCCCGTCAAGGGCTACAGCCTGAACAGCCAGCTGCACTCGGTGCCCGACTGCCAGGCCATCGTGAAAAAGGCGGCCGTCACGCGCCTTGGCGAGAAGTACGGCCTCGGCTGGATGCCGGAGACCGGCGCTGCCTATCAGATCCGGTTTTCCATTATGAAAGATGCGTGTGAGGTCTTCCTCGACACGTCGGGCGTCAGTCTGCACAAGCGCGGCTATCGCCAGATTGCGAATCTCGCGCCGCTGCATGAGACGATGGCGGCAGCCATGGTGAATCTTGCGCGCTATCGCGGACGGGAGTTCTTTTGGGATCCGTTCTGCGGCTCCGGCACGATCTGCATCGAGGCGGCGCTCATCGCGCTCAACCGTGCGCCGGGGCTGCAGCGGAGCTTTGCCGCCGAAAAGTGGAGCTGCGTCCCGGCGGAGGTCTGGCGGCAGGCCAGAACCGAGGCGATGGATCGCGAATTCCGCGGGGACTATCACATTCTCGGCTCGGACATCGACCCGGCCTCGCTCGACATCGCGCGCGAGAATGCGCGCAAGGCGGGCGTCGCGAAGCTCATCGAGTTCCGCGAGGCCGACGCGACGAAGATGAGCCTGCCGACAGATCAGGGGCTCATCGTCTGCAACCCGCCCTACGGCGAGCGCATGCTCGAACAGCGCAGCGCACAGCGGCTCTATCAGGCATTCGGGCGGCATATCCAATATGCCGATGGTTGGAAAAAATACATCATTTCCTCCGAGCCGGAGTTTGAGCATTACTTCGGCAAGCAGGCAACCAAAAAGCGCAAGCTCTACAACGGCCGTTTGCAGTGTAATGTTTATATGTACTTTTGAAATTTGCGTTTGCAATTTTTCAACGCACCGCCGATTTTGAATGTAGGGGCGGGGCGCGGCTCCGCCCAAGCCCCCTCTTCATAGAGGGGGGCTTTCGGCGCGAACACCGATGAATTGCGGCTGTTATGGATTCAGACGAGAGAAAAAGGAGAAAGTTCCCGCGATGAAGCATGTTTTTATCATCAACCCCGCTGCGGGGAAATATGATCATACCGAAGAATATTCTGGCCGGATCGCGGCGGCGTGTGCGTCGCGGGGGCTGGATTATGAGATCTGCGTGTCGGAAGAGCCCGGCGGCTGCCGCGATTTGGCCAGGGAGGCTGCATCGCGTGGCGGAGAGGTTCGGATCTACGCCTGCGGCGGCGATGGGACGCTCAACGAGGTGGTAAACGGCGTGGTGGGCTTCGACAACGTAGCGGTGACGCATTTCCCGGGCGGCTCGGGCAACGACACGATCAAGATCTTCTCCGATCCCGCCGCGTTCACCGACCTTGACCGGCTGCTGGACGCAGAGGAGGCGCGCTTCGACCTCATCCGCTGCAATGGCAGCTATGCGCTCAATGTGCTCTCCGTCGGACTCGACGCCCGCATCGGCACGGACATCGCCCGCTACAAGCGGCTTCCGTTCGTGACCGGCAAGGGGGCCTACATTCTCTCCACGATCAACAACCTCTTCCGTGGCATCAGCCAGCACTACCGCGTCACGCTCGACGGTGCGGAAACCGTCGAGGGCCAGCAGACCATGATCTGCATCTGCAATGGCCGCTGGTACGGCGGCAGCTTCAATCCCGTGCCGGAGGCGGAGCCGGATGACGGGCTGCTCGATGTGCTGATCGTGGAAAAGGTCAACCTGCTCCAGGTCGCGGGCGTCATCGGCAAATATCAGAAGGGGCGCTATGCCGACTATCCGCAGCTCATCCGCCGCGTCCGCTGCCGCACCGTCCGCATCGAGTGCGAGCGGGAGAACGTCGTTAACGTCGACGGCGAAGCCATCCGCACCGCCGATGCGCAGATTGAGCTGATTCCGCAGGCCATCCGCTTCTTCTATCCGCGCGGGCTGACCTATCGCTGCGAGAATTCACAAAAATGACATAAGTTTTTGTGAAAAAGCCCTTGACTTTTTCGCCGCCATGGGTATTATATAAGTTGTTAGCACTCAGATACGATGAGTGCTAAAACGAAACGTAAACAAGGCTGCGCGGCAGCCACACCATACAGGAGGTAATTTGTTATGAAACTGATGCCATTGGCTGACAATGTTGTGCTCAAGCGCTTTGAGGCGGAGGAAAAGACCGCGTCGGGCATCATCCTTTCCACGGCAACCAAGGAAAAGTCCGCGCTGTGCGAGGTCGTCGCTGTCGGCCCCGGCAAGAAGGACGAGCCGATGACCGTAAAAGTCGGCCAGAAGGTTCTCACCGCAAAGTTTGGCGGCCAGGAGATCAAGCTGGACGAGCAGGACTATATGGTCTGCAAGCTCAGCGAGATTCTGGCAGTTGTGGAATAAGGAAGTAAAGGAGTAATACAACTATGGCAAAGCAGATTGTTTATGGCGAAGAGGCCCGCAAGGCCCTTCTGGCTGGCATTGACCAGCTTGCAAATACCGTCAAAGTTACCCTCGGCCCGAAGGGCCGCAACGTTGTCCTCGGCAAGAAGTACGGCGCTCCGCTGGTCACCAATGACGGCGTGACGATCGCAAAGGACGTTGAGCTCGAGGATGCGTTCGAGAACATGGGCGCACAGCTGGTGCGCGAAGTCGCCACCAAGACGAACGACGTCGCCGGCGACGGCACCACCACCGCCACCCTGCTCGCGCAGGCCATCGTCCATGAGGGCTTGAAGAACGTCTCCGCCGGTGCGAACCCCATGGTCATGCGCAAAGGCATCGAGAAGGCTGTCGCCGTCACGGTCGACGCCATCAAGGCGAACGCGGAAGTCATCAAGGGTTCCGACGACATCGCCCGTGTCGGCGCTGTCTCCTCCGGCGACGAGACCGTCGGCAAGCTGATTGCCGAGGCCATGGAGAAGGTTTCCACGTCCGGCGTCATCACCATCGAAGAGTCCAAGACCGCTGAGACCGGTCTGGAAGTTGTCGAAGGCATGCAGTTCGACCGCGGCTATATCTCCCCCTACATGGTCACCGACACCGAGAAAATGGAAGCTGTTGTCGACGATCCGTATATCCTGATCACCGACAAGAAGATCTCCTCGATTCAGGAGATTCTGCCCCTGCTCGAGCAGATTGTCAAGACCGGCAAGAAGCTGGTCATCATTGCGGAGGATGTCGAGGGCGACGCCCTGGCCACCCTGCTGGTCAACCGCCTGCGCGGCAGCTTCACCTGCGTCTGCGTCAAGGCTCCTGGCTTCGGCGACCGCCGCAAGGAAATGCTGAAGGATATCGCCGTTCTCACCGGCGGCACCTATATCGCCAGTGACCTCAACATGAACCTGCCCGACACGCAGATCTCCGATCTGGGCCGTGCCCGCCAGGTGAAGGTCAGCAAGGACAACACCGTCATCGTCGACGGCTGCGGCGACGCGAACGCCATCAAGGCGCGTGTGGCCGAGATCAAGAACACGCTGGCTGTTACCACGTCTGACTATGACAAGGAAAAGCTGCAGGAGCGTCTTGCGAAGCTGTCCGGAGGCGTGGCCGTCATCAAGGTCGGCGCGCAGACCGAAGTTGCCATGAAGGAGCAGAAGCTCCGCGTCGAGGATGCCCTGAACGCGACCCGCGCGGCCGTGGAGGAAGGCATTGTCGCCGGCGGCGGCACGGCGTTCGTCAACGCGATCCCGGCTGTCGAGAAGCTGGTTGCCAAGCTCTCTGGCGATGAGAAGACCGGCGCGCAGATCATTGCCAAGGCCCTGCAGGCCCCGATCCGCCAGATCGCGGAGAACGCAGGCGTCGACGGCTCGATCATCTATGAGAAGATCCGCTCGTCCCGCAAGGTCGGCTATGGCTACAATGCCTACACCGAGACCTTCTGCGACATGATCCCCGCCGGCATCGTCGACCCGACCAAGGTCACCCGTACGGCGCTCGAGAACGCGGCGTCCATCGCGTCCTGCGTCCTGACGACCGAGTCCCTCGTGGCCGACAAGCCCGATCCCCAGGCTGACGCGGCCATGGCGGCTGCCGCAGCCCAGGGCGGCGGCATGGGCGGCATGTACTAAGCCGTAAAATCTTAAAAGTGTCCCATCCATCCAACAGCGCCGGTGCTTTCGCACCGGCGCTGTTTTATACTGATATTCAATTAAAAACGTTCATTCATGGAATGGAAGTTTTTAATA
>USLX01000077.1 GCA_900555665.1 uncultured Eubacteriales bacterium
CTTTTTCGACACGCTGCAAGGCCGGCGCTGCATCGCAGCGCCGGCCTCTTGTTTTCTAGGGTGCCTCCCCCACTCAGCCGTTGGCTGACAGCCCCCTCTTGGCAGAGGGGGCCTTTTTGAACTGCGTGGCCCTGGAGACTTCGGGAAGATCTACGGGATTGCCACGCCAGCGTGCGCGCTTATCTCGCAATGGCGCTTCTCATTGAGAACTGCGGCGCAGCGGGAAAGGGTTTACATGGATTTTGCGGAATCTTGTCGGGACGGGGATTTTAAGGCTTGAAAAGTCCAGGGGGATATGGTAAAGTATACATATCATAGAGAACCGGGAACAATGATTATGAGCAAAATTCACCAAAAAGTGCAGACGCGGAAGGGAAAATGGGGCGATTTGTCCAAGAACGGTTTTCTGCCCGTTTGCAGCTTTGCGGAGATGGACCCGGGTGCGGGATCTGGACAGTCAGCTCTCCTCGGGGGAGAGTTGGCTGTTTGCGTTTTTTCGCAGGGGCGGCATTTTGCTTGATTTCGACAAAGGGGCCCGGTATGATGAGTACGCGCCGTAGGATGGTGGTTGATATGAACAAGCAGCTGGCCGCGTTTTTGCGGCAATTTGAAAGCACGGGAAGTGCGGAGGCCGACCGTTATCTGGGCTGTCATGCGGTGGAGGACGGATTCGTCTTCCGGGTGTGGGCACCGAACGCACAGCGTATCAGCGTGACGGGAACTTTTAACTTCTGGAACGAGGAAGACCTGCCGATGACTCCGGTGGGAAGCGGCGTTTGGGAGGCCGTGTCAAAGTTTGCCAAGCGCGGCGATGCCTACAAATACTGCGTCGTGGGCGCGGGCGGGCAGAAGGTCTACAAGGCCGATCCCTATGCCAACCGGGCCATGGCGCTGCCGGAGACGTCGAGCGTGGTGGCCCCGCCGGAGAAATTCCGCTGGACCGACGCAGCTTACCGCAGAAACAAGCTCCGACAGACGAGCCTGCAGCGGCCGGTCAACATCTATGAGGTGCACGCGGGCTCGTGGAAGCGGCATGACGACGGCAGCTATCTCAGCTATGCGGAGCTGGCGGCGGAGCTCATTCCCTATGTGAAGGCCATGGGCTACACGCATATTGAATTTATGCCGCTGATGGAATACCCCTATGATCCGTCCTGGGGGTATCAGGTGACGGGCTATTATGCCCCCACGCACCGTTACGGCACACCGGAGCAGCTGCGGGAGCTGATCGACGCCTGCCACGCGGCAAACATCGGCGTCATCCTCGACTGGGTGCCGGCGCATTTTCCGAAGGACAGCTATGGCCTTTATGAATTTGACGGGACATGCTGTTATGAGCTGAGTGACCCGGCCATGCGCGAACATCCGGACTGGGGCACACGGATTTATGATTACGCAAAGCCCGAGGTACGCTCGTTCCTGGTTTCCAATGTCTGCTACTGGCTGCGGGAGTTTCATGTGGACGGAATTCGGGTGGATGCGGTGGCATCGATGCTGTACCTCGACTATAACCGGCCGAATTACAGGCCAAACCGCCTCGGCGGGCGGGAGAACCTGGAGGCCATCGCCTTTTTGCGGCAGCTCAATGAAGAGGCCTTTAAGACCGATGCTTCGGTGATGATGATTGCCGAGGAGTCGACGGCCTTCCCAATGATTACGCGGCCGGGCTATGACGGCGGATTGGGGTTCCTCTACAAGTGGAACATGGGCTGGATGAACGATATGCTGAAGTATATGTCGCTCGACCCGCTCTATCGCAAAGGCGACCACAATGCACTGACGTTCTCGATGACCTATGCGTACAGCGAGAATTTTATCCTGCCGCTCAGCCACGACGAAGTGGTACACGGGAAATGTTCACTCATCAACAAGATGCCGGGCAACTATGATGATAAATTCAACAATCTGCGCGTGTTTTACGCCTATCAGATGGCCCATCCCGGAAAAAAGCTCAGCTTCATGGGCAATGAGTTTGCGCAGTTTATCGAATGGAACTTCACGCAGGGGCTCGACTGGCTGCTGCTGGGCTATGACCGGCACAGACAGATGCAGGAATATGTGCGGACACTCAATCAGTTTTATCTGAAGCATCCGGCCATGTGGGAGAACGATTCGGACTGGGGCGGCTTCCAGTGGATGAGCTGCGATGACCGGGACTGCTCGGTTGTGGCCTTCCGGCGCATCAGTCGGAGCGGGCGTGAGGTGATCGCCGTGTTCAACTTCTGCCCGGTGCTGCGCGAGGATTACCCGCTTCCGCTGCCGAAGGCGGGCTGGTATGAGCCGGTGATCAACTCGGATGATACGCAGTACGGCGGTTACGGCTTTGCGGCGCAGACCGTCCATGCCGAGCGGGATAAAGCGCGCGGCGGACACTGGGGGACGTTCCGGCTGCCACCGATGAGCGCTGTTTATTACCTGTACCGGAGAACCAATCCGGCGCGGGAAGCAGAGCGGCAATGACGAAGTTTCGGCTTTTGAGAATGAAGGAGACAGGAGGAATCCAGAATGCACTTCCAAAAAAAGCGTTGTGTGGCGATGCTGCTGGCCGGCGGCCAGGGCAGCCGTCTGATGGTTTTGACGGAGAACACGGCCAAGCCGGCCGTGCCGTTTGGCGGGAAATACCGGATTATCGATTTTCCGCTGTCCAACTGCGTCAACTCCAAGATCGACACCGTGGGCATTCTCACGCAGTATCAGCCGCTGGAGCTGAATGAATACATCGGCAACGGCCAGCCGTGGGGTCTGAACAGCTCACACGGCGGCGTGCAGGTGCTGCCGCCCTATGCCAAGAGCAAGAACTCGGAATGGTATAAGGGTACCGCGAACGCGATCTATCAGAATATCGGCTTTATCGACCGCTATGAGCCGGACAATGTGCTGATCTTGTCGGGCGACCATATCTATAAGATGGATTATGCGGCGATGCTGGCGTTTCATGAGCAGAAGGGGTCGGACTGCACGATTGCCGTGCGTGATGTGCCGCTGGCGGAGGCAAGCCGGTTTGGCATTATGAACACGCGCGAGGACGGCTCGATCTATGAATTTGAGGAAAAGCCGAAGCAGCCAAAGTCGACCAATGCGTCGATGGGGATTTATGTGTTCAAGTGGAGCGTGCTGAAAAAGTTCCTTGAGGCCGACGAGGCCGACCCGAAGAGCGAGAATGACTTCGGCAAAAACATCATCCCGGCGCTGCTCGAGGCAGGGCACAAGCTCTATGCCTATGAGTTCGAGGGCTATTGGAAGGACGTTGGCACGATCAACAGCCTCTGGGAGGCCAATATGGATCTGCTGGGCAAGCATCCGGCGTTCGACCTTTCCGGCGGGAAGAAAATTTATGCCAGAAACACGGCCAAGCCCGCGACGTTTATCGCCAAGTCGGCGGAGCTGCATGAGTGCTTCGTGTCGGAGGGGTGCGAGATCTACGGGATGATCAACCACTCCATTATTTCGACCGGCTGCTCGGTCGGCAAGGGAGCGGAGGTCAGCGACAGCGTGATTATGCCGGATGTTGTGATCGAAAACGGCGCGGTTGTCCGCAATGCGATCATCGCCGAGGGCTGCCATGTGAAGGCGGGCGCGCGGATCGGTGAATTTGCCGCAGACGGCGAGCGGCGCATCAGTGTCGTCGGCAAGGACAAGCAGATTGCAGAAGGCGCGGTGATTGCCGCGGGCGCGATTGTCTGACGGCGCGGAAAAGGAGGGCTTTGCAATGAGTACAATGGGCATCATTTTTTCCAATATCTACGACAACAACATGGGCGAGCTGACCGCCATGCGCACCTCGGCGTCCATCCCGTTCGGGAGCCGTTACCGGCAGGTGGATTTTGTGCTGTCCAACATGGCAAATTCCGAGATCAAGAACATCGGGATTATTACGAAATACAACTACCAGTCGCTGATGGACCATCTCGGCAACTGCGAGGAATGGGACCTCAAGCTCGGCGACGGCGTGCGGTTTTTGCCGCCGTATGCCACGGGACATACGGGCGCGTACCACGGAAAGCTCGAGGCGCTGCAGACGGCCATGCCGGTTTTGGAGCGGAGCGACGCGGATTATGTGGTGCTGTCGGACACGACGGTGCTCTGCGCAATCAATTTCCGGCTGGTCGTGGAGGAGCACATCCGCTCCGGCTGCGACGTGACGGTGGTGGCAAAGGCGGGCGTGGCCGACGGAAAAAAGATCCAGCACGTCGCCTTCAAGCTGGGGCAGAGCGGTGCGATTGAGGACATGGCCGTCGATTACTGCGCGCCGGCGGACTATCTTGTCGGCATGAGCATGTTTGTCATTGCGCGGGAGAAGCTGATGGAGATTATCCGCGAGAGCGTGCCGCGCGGGAAATATCATCTGGAGCGGGATTATCTGCTGCCGCAGTATAACGAAGGAAATCTGAAGATCAACGTCTATCCGTTCCACAACGTGGTCATGTTCAACGACAACACGGTGGAATATTACAAAAACAGCATGAAGCTGCTGCGTGAGGATGTGCGCCACGGGCTCTACCGCAGCGAGGTGCCGATCTATACGAAGGTACGCGACGCGGTGCCGACGCTCTACGGCGAGAACGGGCGGACGCCGAACTGCCTGGTGGCGGACGGCTGCCATCTGTTCGGCTATGCGGAAAACTCGATCATCTTCCGTGAGGTCGACATCGAGGAGGGCGCGCAGGTGCGCGATTGCGTGGTGATGCAGGGCGCAAAGATCGGTGCGGGGGCGAGCATCCAGTATGTGATACTGGACAAAAATGTCGAAGTCCGGCCGGGAACGCGGCTGCTCGGCTCGCCGGAGCATCCGCTGATCATCAACAAAGGGGCGATCGTATGAAACTGGCATTCGCAGCGTCGGAGGCGGCACCGTTTGTAAAGACGGGCGGGCTCGGCGACGTGGTGCAGGCACTGCCGGAGGCACTGAGCAAGCTGCCGAAGGTGGAAGTGAGCGTATTTCTGCCGTACTATAGCCGGATCAAGTATTCCGGCCGGTGGGCGGTGGATTTTCTGGGGTATTTCGATGTGCAGCTTGCCTGGCGGCGGGAATATGTCGGCGTGTTCCGGCTGAAGACGCGGAAGAAAAAGCTCCAGATCTATTTTATCGACAACGAGCAGTATTTTAACCGGGGCTCGATCTATGGCGACCCGGACGACGGAGAGCGCTTTGCGTTCTTCTCCCGCGCTTGCCTGGAGGCTATGCGGTATCTCGGCATGCAGCCGGATATCATCCACTGCCACGACTGGCAGACGGCGCTGATTCCAATGCTGCTGAAAACGCAGTACCGCGCGGATTTCCCGAATACACGGAGCATCCTGACCATTCACAACATCGAATACCAGGGCAAATGCGGCCTGGATTTCAACCGCGAGGTGCTGGGCGCGCCGCAGGAATGCGAGCAGCTGCTGCGCTTTGACGACTGCTCGAACTTCATGAAGGCCGGAATTGTGACAGCGGACAAGGTCGGCACGGTTTCAAAGACCTACGCCGAGGAGCTGCGCTATCCCTATTATGCGCACGGGCTCTCGGAGCTTCTGGCCTCGCGCGGGGATGATTTCTGCGGAATTGTAAATGGAATCAATATGACGCTCTTTGATCCGGAGAAAAATCCGAATCTGGCAGAGCATTACAACGCCAAAACGCTGCGTGCGGGGAAAACGGCCAATAAACTGGCCCTGCAGAAGACGCTGGGCCTGCCGGAAGACCGGGACACGGCGCTGCTTGTGATGGTGACGCGGCTGGCCGGGCACAAGGGCATCGACCTGCTTTGCTACATTGCCGAGCGGCTGCTGCAGCGCCGGGTGCAGCTGGCGGTGCTTGGCACGGGCGAGGAAAAATATGAATGGTTCCTCTCCGGGCTGCAATACCGATTCCCCCGTCAGGTGGCGGCACATCTGGAGTTTGACGCCGACCTTGCGGATCTGGCGTATGCGGCGGCGGACCTCTATCTCATGCCGTCAAAGGCGGAGCCTTGCGGCTTGTCACAGCTCATTGCGATGCGCTATGGCGCGGTGCCGGTTGTGAATGCGACAGGCGGGCTGCGCGATACGGTCACGCCCTATGACCCGACAACGGGCGAGGGGCGCGGCTTCACATTCCAGAGCTACAATGCCGATGATTTCCTCGCCTCGATCGACCGGGCGCTGGCGCTGTACTATGACGCGCCGGAGCAGTTTGAGGCAATCGCGGCGGCGGATATGGCGGTGGATTCCAGCTGGACGCTGCCGGCAAAGGAATATCTGCGGCTCTATGAGTCGCTTTGCGGAAAATAAATACTTCAGGGCCTCCGCCGCTGCGGCGGAGGCCTCCGGATTATGACGAATATGCGGATTTTATACAACAGTAAGTTATCACAGTTTAAACAGCCCTTCGGGACGCTCCGCCCCGGCGAGGTTTGTACCATGCACATCCAGATCCCCTGCGCCTGCCAGACGACACATGTCGAGGTGCGCGTGCTTAGCGAGGACGGAACGCCGTTTTTGAATGTTCCGATGGTAAAATGTGCGCAGACGGAGCTCTATGAGACGTGGCGCACGGCCTTCGCGCTGGATGAGCCGGATCTCTATTTCTACTTTTTCCAGATCACGACGAAAAACGAATCGTTCCGCCTGCTCAAGCAGGGCGACGCCACGAACATGGAGACAGGCGATTGGTGGCAGGTGAGCGTCATCGCGGAGGAATTCGCGGTGCCGTCTGCGCTCGAGGGCGCGGTGATGTATCAGATCTTCCCCGACCGGTTCGCGAGGGCCGGGCAGTGCGACCTGACGGAAAAACTGCAGCCCTATTGGGTGCATAAAAACTGGCGCGACCAGCCCGTCTGGCAGCCCAATGAGCGGGGAGAGATCACAAACAACGACTTTTTTGGCGGAAATTTCGCTGGAATGTGCGAAAAACTGGACTATTTGCAAAATCTCGGTGTAGAGGTGCTCTATCTCAACCCGGTCTTTATGGCTTGGTCGACACACCGGTACGACACGTTTGACTATACGCGCATCGACCCGATGCTCGGCACGGAGGACGATTTCCGGCACTTCTGCAACGAGGCGCACGCGCGCGGGATGAAGGTCATCCTGGACGGCGTTTTTTCCCATGTCGGCAGCCGCAGCCCCTATTTCCAGAGTGCCATCTCCGATCCGAAGTCGCCGTACCGCAGCTGGTTTGACTTCCAGCACTATCCCGACCGCTATACCAGCTGGTGGGGCATCACAACGCTCCCGTGCGTGAACAAGATGGATCCTGCCTTCCTCGACTATATCATCGACGGGCCGTATTCCATCGCAGTGCGCTGGCTGATGGCGGGGGCGGACGGCTGGCGGCTGGACGTGGTGGATGAGCTGCCGGACGAATTCGTGCTCCGGCTGCGCCGGCGGATCCGGCAGGTCAAGCCGCAGGCAATTTTGATCGGCGAGGTCTGGGAGGATGCGTCAAATAAGGTCGCCTACGACCGCAGGCGGCGCTATTTCGTCGACAACGAGCTGGACGGCGTGATGAACTATCCGCTGCAAAAGGCGATTTTCCGCTATGTGCGGCGGGAGGATGACGGCAGCGGGCTGGGCGCGCAGGTCATGACGCTGGCGGAAAACTACCCACCCCACGTCTTAAACGCCTGCATGAATCTGCTCTCCACGCACGACACGCCCCGCGCGATCAACGCGCTGCTCGACCCGCACGACGGCAGCCGCGACGATCTGGCGCAGCGGCACTTCTCGGCAGAGCAGCTCACCTGGGGCAAGGAACTTCTGCGCACAGCGGCGTTCCTGCAATTCACGCTGCCGGGCGCTCCCTGCATTTACTACGGCGACGAAGCCGCTATGACCGGCTATCGCGACCCCTTCAACCGCGCCTGCTACCCCTGGGGCGAGGAGGACACAAATCTGCAGGCCTTCTACCGGGTGCTGACCGGGCTCAAGCGGGGAAATCCCGCGCTGAAGACTGGCCGCGTCGAGATTATTACGGCGGGCGGCGGCCGCGTGCAGTTTTTGCGGCAGAGCGAGGAACAGACAGCGATGGTCTTCTGTAATGCCTCCCGGGAACCGTGGCGCGTCCAGTATGCGGGAAAGCTGCTCTTCGGCGGCAAGCTGCAGGCCTATACGCCGGAGGCTGTCACGCTGGGCGAGAACGGCTTTTGCGTGATGGTTTGAGGCGATGCCTGCGGGCAAAGACCCAGAAAAGGGAATTGCGGACGGGGCGCAAGCTTCGAGGCGTACTGCACGGAATCGGAAGCGAAAGCTTTTTCGGGGGTTCGGCCGCCGACATGGCCGGTGATTTCAAAAACCAATCAAAAAAGTCCGCCGGAGCGTGCTTCGGCGGACTTTTTGCGCTGTGATTAGGGTGTATTCTTCCAACTCCCGACGCACCCGGACAGCGGGCCTTTTCACGCT
>USLX01000078.1 GCA_900555665.1 uncultured Eubacteriales bacterium
TCGTCGCCCGATTGCGCGCGGTCGATGAGCGCCATCATTTCGTCATTTGAAAGCGTCCTGAGCTTTGCCGTGTTGACCCCGCTGATTTCCACTTTTCCCTGCATATCCCCAGCTCCTCCAACGTATCGTGTTGTGCACAAACGCCTGCTTGTGTACTGGTGAGTATTTCCCGGGAAAGCAATTTGATACGGTCCTTGTTTCGGCATTTTCCGCGAAAGCGCAGCCCACAGATTCGGAATTGTGCTGAAATTATAACTTTCTGACAATTTTTAAGCAAAAATAGTTGACAATAACCCGGTTGCGCCGTCGACGTAATTTCCTGTGTCGTTACCGGTTTGTAACTTTTTCCGGCCAAATGGCTGTGGATAGCGGGTGTGGATAACAATGTGGAAATGTGGATTTCTCCTTGCGCGGCAAAGTTTTTCACATTGTCCACATTTTTGTCCACAGGAACTTTTCCGGGTACTTTCCCGTTCCGGCGCATAATTTTGTTGACATAATATATCAAAACATTATGCCAGAAAACCAGCCAGATCCCGGACCGTCAGCCCGGGGTGCAGCGCGAGGCTCAGCCCGTAGCCCACGGCTCTCGCAATCTCGCGCACGCGAAGGTCAATGTCCCGGGGCGTGACGATGAGCCCGGAAAGCCCCGGAAGCTCCCGCCCCGCAAGGCGTTCGGCGCGCATCAGGGTTGGCGCTCCAACGGCTAAAACCGGCCGCCCGAGGCTCTCTTTGCAAAAGGCCGCCCGATGGTTTCCGAGCCCCGAGCCGGGAGCCAGCCCCGCGTCTGTCAATTGGACGGTTGTACAAAGTCTCTCGGGCTCTGCCGCCGCCAGCGCGTCAAAGACGATGACCGCCTCCGGCTTTATGAAATCCGCTGCCGCGCGCACGAGCTCCAGCGCCTCCATCCCGCTCGTCCCCAGAACCCCGGGCTTCACGCAGGAGACACTGCAAAACCCGGAAAACGCCTCCGGCATATGTGCTTTCAAATGCCGCGTCACAAGAAGGTTTCCGAGCGTCCACGGCCCGAAGGCATCCGGCGAGAGCGCGTCGTTTCCAAGTCCCGCGCAAAGAACGCTTTCAGGGCTGTGAAGAAACGCAGCCGCCTCCCGGGAAATTGCCTCCGCAGCCGTCTCCAGACTTCCGGCCTCATGCCGGGAAAGCGCCGTCAGTTCCAGCGTCACATACCGCCCCACAGGCTTTCCGAGCGCCCGAGCCCCCCGGTCATCCAGGATTTCGACCCGCGTGATGTGGACCCCGCCCGCATCCTCCTCGCGCGCCACTACGCCTGGAAGCTCTGTTGTCTCGCCCGCGTCCTTTTTCCAGAGCGTATAGGCCTCCATGGCAAGATCTGTTCTGTAATCCATCTGCTCACCTCGCCGATAGTTTGCCGCGCGCAGATGCCCGTATGCGATTTTTTTAGAAAAAAAAGAAAAATAGCTATTGATTTCTTCGGGCTTGCACGCTATAATGTATTTCTGCATGAAACGGATTTGTTTGTTTCGGTATTAACGCTATTGGAGGAGGTGTAGTCATGCCCAACATTAAGTCTGCCAAGAAGAGAGTTCTGGTGTCCAAAGTCAACAACGCCCGCAACAAGATGGAGAAATCCGCGCTTAAGACCACGCTGAAGAAGTTCGACGCCGCTGTTGCCGACGGCAACCGTGAGCAGGCCGATAGCGCTTATAAAGCTGCCGTGAAGTCCATCGATCAGGCTGTCAACAAGGGTATTCTTCATAAGAATAACGCTGCCCGCAAGAAGAGCAGCATTACCCTGAAGATGAACGAGCTGGCCTAATTTTGCCGAATGTAAGCCCTCCGAAGATGCTCTTCGGAGGGCTTATTCTTTTCAAAAAGCTGACGCTTTTCGAAAAGAGGAACTGCACCTCGACTGCGCGCATAATTTTGCGCCCTTGGCGCAAAATTCTACACTTGCGAGGTGATCGGTATGTTTCCGGTCGGCAAAGCCGCCGGATAACATGGATTTCTATTTTCTTTCACCATCTGCGGATGGCGAAACTCTACGAGGTTTTTCTGCACGAGGCCCTCCGAAGATGCTCTTCGGAGGGCTTTTTCGCGCTTGCATCCGGAACATACATTCGATATACTATAGTAGTAAATAACCAGAAGGCGGTGATGAGATGGATCTATTTTCTCCGGTAACGGCGCTCAAGGGCGTTGGCGCAGTTCGCGCGAAGCAGCTCGCGAAGCTCCGCGTCGAGACGCTCTACGATCTCATCGCTTTCTTCCCACGAGACTATGAGGACCGGACAAAGCTTCTATCCATCGCAGGTCTAACGCCCGGCGATCCTGCCTGCTTTGAGGCGATGGTCATCTCAAATCCGCAGCTGTCTCGCATCCGCAAGGGCATGGAGCTCGTAAAGGTCCGCGTAGCGGATGAAACGGGCCGGGTCGACCTCGTGTTTTTCAACCAGCCCTATGTAAAAGACCAGCTCAACTACGGCGAGAGCTACCGCTTCTATGGCGCGCTCCGCGAAGGCTACGGCCATCAGATGCAGAACCCTGCCTTTGAGCCGGTCGACGCGGCTGGCGTTGTGACGGGCCGGATCCTTCCCATTTATCCCCTCACCGCCGGTATCACCAACAAGCTCATCGGCGCGTGCGTCCGGCAAGCGCTCGACGCGTGCCTGGATTCTCTTCCGGACATTCTGCCCGAGGCTGTGCAGGCTCGCTATGGTCTTTGCTCCGCGCACTTTGCCTATGAGACGGTGCACCTTCCCGCGTCGTTTGAGGCTTTGCAGAAAGCGCGCAGGCGGCTCGTCTTCGAGGAATTTTTCATCTTTTCCGCAGGCCTTGCTGCCATCCGCACACAGCGGGACGAGCTGCATACCAAACCCATGGACACGCGCCATATGGCGCCGTTTTATAAGCTTCTCCCCTTCTCCCTCACCCGCGCGCAGCAGCAGTCCATCGACGATATTCTGCGGGACCTCGCGTCCTGCCGTCCCATGAACCGGCTCGTGCAGGGAGACGTGGGAAGCGGCAAGACGATGGTCGCGGCGGCGGCGTGCTTCTGCGCGATCCAGGACGGCCATCAGGCGGCCTTTATGGCGCCGACCGAAATCCTCGCCGAGCAGCATGCCGTGTCTCTTGCAAAGCTCTTTTCTCCGCTTGGGATCTCCGTAGTTCTGATGACGGGCTCTTTGACTGCCACGCAGAAGCGGCAACACAAGGCGGAAATTGCAGACGGCAGCGCGCAGCTCATCGTCGGCACGCATGCGCTCATCACGCAGGACGTGGCGTTTCACGATCTTGCCCTCGTCGTCTGCGATGAGCAGCACCGTTTCGGTGTGGCGCAAAGAGCCGCGCTGTCCGCCAAAGGGCAGACGCCGCACCTTCTCGTCATGTCGGCCACACCCATCCCGCGGACGCTCGCGCTCATCGCCTACGGGGACCTGGACGTTTCCGTCATCGGAGAGCTTCCGCCCGGAAGGCTCCCGGTCGATACCTTCCTGATTGGAGAAGACAAGCGCCAGCGGCTGAACGCTTTTATCGACAAGCAGTGTCAGGCTCACCATCAGGTCTACATCGTCTGCCCCACAGTCGAGGAATCCGACTTGGACAGTCTCAAATCCGCCGAGAGCTTCGCACAGACACTCCGGCAGGTCGTCTTCCCCCACCGGCGTGTAGGCCTTCTGCACGGCAAAATGAAGCAGGCGGACAAAGATGCGGCGCTTGGCGCGTTCTCGCGCGGAGAGACGGACATTCTTGTCGCGACCACGGTCGTGGAGGTCGGCGTGGACGTGCCGAACGCGACGCTGATGGTAATTGAAAACGCGGACCGCTTCGGTCTTTCCCAGCTCCACCAGTTAAGAGGCCGCGTCGGCCGCGGCAGCGCGCAGTCCTACTGTGTCCTCGTCTCCGGAAACCGGAACGAGCAGACCCGCAAACGCCTCAAGGCCCTCTGCGCCACCACCGATGGCTTCAAAATCGCAGAAGAAGACCTCGCTCTGCGCGGCCCCGGCGATTTTCTGGGAAGCCGCCAGCACGGACTTCCGCTTTTCAAGGTCGCCGATTTACAGCTCGACATGCAGACGCTCCTGGAAGCCAAGCAGGCGGCGGGCGAAGAGATCCATGACGCCGAAACGCTGGAACAGCCGGAATACGCCGCCCTTCGCGCGCGCGTACACGCCCTGTTCCGGCAAAGCGACCTCGCCCTCAATTAAAATCCTCCCCTGAATTTCTGCGTCCCGGACTGTCCATGCACAATCCGGGGCGCTTTTGCATATCCTAAGCCGTAATCTTTTTGAAAGCGAGGGTGTTTCATGGCGGTCAGGCGGTATTTTCTCGGCGCGAACACAGGAAAGGGCTTCGTTTCTCTCTACGACGAGTTCTGCAAACCGGAAAGCGGAAATTTCCTATACGTCATCAAAGGCGGCCCCGGCTGCGGCAAGTCGAGCTTCATGAAAAAAATCGGCAAGGCAGCCGAGGACGCGGGGCTGGACGTAGAGTACGTGATCTGCTCGGGAGACCCCGATTCTTTAGATGGCGTTCTCATTCCCGCGTGGCATGTGGGCTACGCCGACGGCACGAGCCCGCACATTCTCGATGTCGCGCTCCCCGCTGCCTCGGGCGCGTATCTGGACCTTGGGCAGTTCTACGATGTCGCGGCGCTTCGGCCAAAGCGCGAGGTGCTCGCCGATTTAACGGCAAAATACCGCGCGCAGTACGCCATCGCCTACAAGGCCCTCGCCGAGGCCAAGCGGCTGCATGACGACTTGGAAGCCGTCTACAATCCGCATGTAAATTTTGACGGGGTTTACGCGCTGGCAAAGGAGCATATTTTACGTCTGCAAATGGAAAATTGACATTGTAAACGCAAGCAATATGGTGTAGAATAGGCACGAACAAAACGAAACCAACAAAATAAAGCCTATATGGAGGATATACAAATGAAAAAACCGATCGTATTGGTGATTATGGACGGCGTTGGTCGCGGCGATGGCGGCCCCGGCGACGCGGTAAAGCAGGCGAACACGCCGAATCTTGACAAGCTGATGGCCTCGTGCCCCATGACGTGGCTCAAGGCGCACGGCACGGCCGTCGGTCTTCCCACCGACGACGACATGGGCAACTCCGAGGTTGGCCACAACGCGCTCGGCTGCGGCCAGATCTACTCCCAGGGTGCAAAGCTCGTCGGCGAATCCATTGAGTCCGGCGCGCTGTACGAGTCGAAGACGTGGAAGTCTCTCATCTCCAACTGCAAGGAAAATGAGAAAGCGCTGCATTTCCTCGGTTTGCTTTCCGACGGCAACGTCCACTCCAACATCTCGCATCTCATCGCCATGCTCCAGAAGGCACGCGCAGAGGACGTAAAGCGCGCCTACTGCCACATTCTGCTCGACGGCCGTGATGTGCCCGCAACGAGCGCTCTGGAGTATGTCGACCAGCTTGAAACCGTTCTTGCCGAGCTTTCCGATTCTGCGCACGAATACAAGATCGCTTCCGGCGGCGGCCGCATGGTCATCACGATGGACCGCTACGAGGCCAACTGGCCGATGGTCGAAAAGGGCTGGCGCACACACGTGCAGGCCGAGGGCCGTCAGTTTGCCTCCGCGCGGGAAGCCATTGAGACGTACCGCGCCGAAAATCCCGGCATGATCGATCAGGATCTGCTGCCGTTCGTCGTTGCGCACGACGGCAGGCCCGTCGCGAAGATCGAAAACGGCGACAGCGTCATCCTCTTCAACTTCCGCGGCGACCGTGCGCAGGAAATTTCCCTCGCCTTCGACCGCAAGGACTTTGACAAGTTTGACCGCGGCGATTATACCGGCGTGAAGTTCGCGGGTATGCTGGAATACGACGGCGATCTCAAGATCCCGATGCACTATCTGGTTGAGCCGCCCGTCATCCGCAACACGCTGACCGAGGTTCTGTGCAAGGCGGGCGTCCATGAATACGCCGTGTCCGAGACGCAGAAATACGGCCACGTCACCTACTTCTGGAACGGCAACCGCTCCGGCAAGGTCGACGAGAGCCTTGAGGACTATGCCGAGGTCCCGTCCGACGTGATCCCGTTCGAGCAGGCGCCCGCGATGAAGTCCGTGGAGATCACCGATCTTCTGGTCGAGGCCATGGCCTCGCATAAGTACCAGTTCCTGCGCTGCAACTACCCGAACGGCGACATGGTCGGCCACACCGGCGTTCTGAGCGCCGTCATCACCGCCATGGAGGCCGTCGACGCAGGTCTGGCCCGCGTGAAGGAAGCCGCCGACAAGTACGGCTACACCCTGCTCGTCACCGCCGACCATGGCAACGCCGATCAGATGCTCGAAACGAAGAAGGGCAAGACCAGCGTGCGCACCGCGCATTCTCTCAACCCCGTTCCCTTCATCATCTACGATCCCGACAACAAGTATGAGATCAAGGACGGCCATTACGGCCTTGCCAACGTCGCGCCGACCATTGTGACCATGATGGGCCTCGAGACCCCCGACTGCTGGCAGCCGAGCATGATCTGATTTTCGCACTGGCGCGGGAGCCCCGGGCGCTCCCGCGCCAGCTGTAGGGGCCGACAACTCTGTCGGCCAGAAAATGTTACGAATTTGCCGCAGATTTCCGAAAAAGCGCTGCATTCTGCGGGCGGACAGAGTCGTCCGCCCCTACGTTGGAGTGGGCGCACATTTATGGATTTGCCGCGTTTTTTCGATAAACCACTGTCTTCTGCCGGTCAAAGCAGACCCTCGCCCGCCCAAACCCTTCCTCGGAGGTATCCATGCAAAAGAAACTCACGCTGATCCTGATTTTGATTCTGGTGCTGGCGCAGCTGTGCGCCTGCGGCAAGCCGCAGGCAGAACCCTCGCCGGCAGCAGAATCCGAAGCAGCAGCTCCGGCAGAGCTTCCGGAGGAAGAGGCTCCGGACGAACCGGACGAGCCAGCGAGCCGCACGCCGGATCGGGTGCTGACCTCCACAAAGTATACCGCCGAGGTCTATATTGAAACCACCCAGTACGGGCAGTATCAGATCGAGAGCCGGGAATACGCCGTCTCCGACGGCGTCAGCGCGGCCGGTCTTCGCGCCGCGGGCAGGGGCAGCTATATCCGCTTTTTCGACCAGACTGTCACAGAGGCAGGCACGGTCTGGTATTATGACAAGAGCGCCGGGGACTGGCGCTCGCAGGCGCTGGGGGACGGGCTGTATGCCTCGCCGGTCGTCGTCGTGGAGCTGGCCTCCGGGCAGACGTATTTTCTTGCGCTGCCGCGCACGTTTGCCCTGCGCGAAAACGGCTCACGGGAGTATTTTCCGGAGCAGGACGGCATTCTGCGCACCACGAAGCTGCGTGACGGCGGCGTCCGCATCACGATGGACGGCTACGGCCTTGCGCCCGACTGCGTAACGGACGCGCTTGTCCTGACGGCTCCGTTCGGGCTGGACTGGAGCGCGGACAACTGCGCAACAGCGTGGGTCAACTATGTGAAAAACGGCGATTCGCACTGGTGCTTCGACGGCTATTTCCGCAAATCGCCCTCCAATTATATCCCGTCCGGCGAGAATTATTATTACTGCTGCGCCGCAAGCTACTGCATCCGAGGCTATCTTGGCCTGATGCCGCGCTGCAAGGCAGCGCCCGCGCTCGTCATCCTCTCGCTCGATACCATGTCGCAGCGGCAGAACCAGTATGGCTATGTGCCCACCACGCCCGGCAGCGAATGGCTCCAGGGCGATTACGGCATCGGGCCGGGCTTTTATGACACCCGGTTCAATACCGACCTGCTTGAGCTTTACATCTCGGCCACCCGCAGGCTCGGCAAGGGGATGTTCGAGGAGACGATGAACCGCTATCTCGCCTTTTTCAGCCAGGTTGCCGACACGAGCCACATCCCCACGGAAAACGGCGGCTGGCTGATCCCCGACTACTGGCACCCGGACGAGCTGACCGCCCCGCATACCTCGCTCAACCATCAGGCGTCGGAGTGTCTGGCGCTGTACCACGCGGCAGATCTGCTGAACCGGAAGGATCTGCGCGCGCTGGCCGACCGGATGCTGCTGGCCATTGTGGACACCGGCTCCGGCTGGGTCATGCCGAACCACAATCTCTATTACAGCATCAAGCCCGACGGAACCTATGTCGAGGGCGATTATCCGTACCTGACGTACAATGATCTGTATGACCTGCGCAAGTATCTGAGCAGCTCAGAGCGGCCGGAGCTTGAGACGCTGACGTATCTGATGGGTGAAAAGCTCCAATGGATGCAGAATAACGGCGTGACCGGTTATGAAAAAGGCTGAAACCCGTTTTTTTACTTGTACTTTCCCGGCAAATCGGTTAGAATGAATTGAATATCCCAGAAGGAGGAATCTTGATGATCCGTATG
>USLX01000079.1 GCA_900555665.1 uncultured Eubacteriales bacterium
TATTAAAAACTTCCATTCCATGAATGAAAGTTTTTAATTGAATATCAGTATAAAACGTACCGCCCGCTGGATCAATCCGGCGGGCGGTCTTTTGTTGTTTTCTGCGGTGCCCCTGTCCGGCGGCAGATTTAAAGACGATGTTCTTTCCGCTCCGCGCGTTGGAGCAAACAGAGATAAGCAAAGCAGAGCAGGATCTGCAGCACCGTAGACATCGGCGTGGCCAGGCCGATGCGGAACAGGCTGGCGTCCGGCTGGCGGCTCATGAAAAACGAGACTGGAATCCGCACCAAAAACGCGCCCGCAATGCCCTGGATCATAACGAACGTCGTCCGCCCCAGGCCTGAGAAATAGCCGATGAGGCAGAACAGGAAGCAGGTCAGGATGCAGTCGATGGCGTAAGCCCGCAGGTAATCCGCCGCGGCGAGGATGACGGCCTGCTCATTGGCAAAGATCTGGGCGAGGAAGGCGCCGTGGAAAAACGAGACATAAAAAAGCAGGAGGCTGGCCACCACGGAGGTCAGGATGCCGTAGCGCAGGGCCAGGCGGGCCCGCTCCGGCTTGTCTGCACCGATGTTCTGCGCAACGAAGGACGACATCGACTGCATGTAGGCGGAAGGCACCAGCATGATGAACGCGCAGATTTTCTCCGCCACGCCCATGCCTGCCGAGCAGGTCAGGCCGAGACCGTTGACAATTGCAAGGATGACGGCGAAGGAGACACTGACGAGAAAGTCCTGCAGCGCCAACGGCACACCGATCCGGAGAATCGCGCCGATGCGCCCGCCGTCGAAGCGCACGTCCTGCCGGGTCATGGTGAAGGGCAGCTTGCGCCGCGCAATGACCAGCGTCGAAATGACCACGCTCACAGCCTGCGCCGCAACCGTCGCCACGGCGGCGCCCGCCGCACCCATGTGCAGCACGGCCACGCAAAGAAGGTCGCCCGCAATGTTCACCACGCAGGCGATGCCGACCGTAATGAGTGGCATTTTCGAGTCGCCGACGCCGCGGAAGATACTGCCGAGCACATTGAAGGCCACGATGAACACCGTCCCGGCTGCGCAGATGCGGAGATACCCTACCGTCTCGCCGAAGGCCTCCGCCGGGGCCTGCATCAGCCGGGCAAGCGGCACGGCCAGTGCCAGCAACGCCGCCGTCAGCCCGACGCCCACGGCGGCGAAGAGCACCAGGCCGCTGCCGACGATCTTTCCCGCTTCCTGCGGCCGTCCTTCCCCGATGCGCTGGCCGATGAGCACCGTAAGGCCCATGGCAAGGCTTGTGACGCCGAAGGTGACCATCTGCATGAGCTGGCTGCCGGTGGAAACACCGGAGATGTCCGCTGTGTGGCCGAATTTCCCGACCACGAGCAGGTCTACCGCACCGTACATCGCCTGCAGAAGCAGCGCAAGCAGCACCGGGAATGCAAAACGAAGCAGCGGTGAGAGAATCTTGCCGCTGGTAAAGGAATTTTTCTCCATAGTTTCCTCCTGACAGATATAAAAAATAGGCGGGACAGGAGTCCGGACAGACCCAGTCCGTCCGACATCTTATCCAGCCAAATTTGTTGACCCTCCGATGAGTGTAGCGATTGTAGCACACGGCCGGGGCAAAGTCAAGGCGCGGAAAAAATATTTCACAAAATCCCTTGAAAATTTTGAAAAATGGGCTATGATGAAAGAACTGTGTGCTTTTTGTTTGATTTTGAGAGGAGGAGATCCCATGGCGAAGGCAGGACAGGGCGAGGTTGATCTGCTGCAGGGGCCGGTATTGGGCGGCATGCTGCGCTTTGCGCTCCCGATCATGGTCGGCACGCTGCTGCAGCAGCTCTATTCCATGGTGGACGCCGTCGTGCTCGGGCAGTTTGTGGGGAAGGCAGCGCTGGCCGCCGTCGGCGGATCGACGATTGCGATCATCAATCTTCTTCTGAACTTCTTCGTGGGCCTCAGCAGCGGCGCGGCCATCGTCGTCTCGCAGCACCACGGTGCGCGCGAGCCGGAGCAGGTCAGCCGCGCGGTGCATACCTCGCTGCTGCTGGCCGTGGGCGTGGGCGCGCTTTTGACTGTGCTGGGAATCGCCACGTCGGAGCCACTTCTGACCGCGCTCGACACGCCGGCCGACACGATGGCCTACTCCCTGGACTATATGCGCTGGTATTACGTCGGGATGATCCCCTGCATGATCTACAACATGGGAAGCAGCGTGCTGCGCGCTGTGGGCGACAGCCGCAGACCGCTGTATTTTCTGATTCTCTGCACGGTGGTCAACACGGTGCTCGATCTATTGTTCGTGGCCGTGCTGAAGATGGAAGTTGCAGGCGCAGCCATCGCAACCAGCCTCTCGCAGCTGATCTGCGCCGCCTTTGTGCTGCGTTCGCTCTCCCGGCGGCAGGACGCCTGCCGGCTGGAGCTGTCGAAGCTCCGCTCCGACCGGCCGCTGCTTTGGATGATGGTGCGCCTCGGCGTGCCTGCTGGGCTGCAGAGTATGCTTTATAACGTGACGAACGTCTATGTGCAGAAGGCCGTCAATCTGATGGGGACGGACACCGTCGCCGCCTGGTCAATCTGTGGGAAGGTGGACGGCGTATTCTGGCCGATCTCGGGCGCCATCGGCATTGCAGTGATGACCTTCGTCGGACAGAACTACGGCGCACGCAACAAAGCCCGCGTCCATGCGGGCATCCGCGCGGGGCTGGCGCTGCACGCGGGGATGTCGCTGTTTTTCTCGCTTGTGGTGGTCTCGCTGCGGCATTTCACGGCGCAGCTGTTCAGCACAGACGCCGAGGTGCTGCGGCAGGCAGAGCTGTTTGTGCTCTGTTTTTCGCCGTTTTACATTCTCTTCTCCGCCGTGGAGGTCTTTTCCTCCGTGATGCGCGGCGTGGGCAACGCGGTGAAGCCCGCGCTCATCACCTTCTTCGGTGTCAGCGTACTGCGGATGGTGCTGCTGTTTGCGGTCACATTCCCGCACCCCAGCATCTATACGGTCTCCCTCTGCTACCCCACCACCTGGGTCGTTACCAGCCTGCTTTTCTTCCTCTATTACAAATTCGGCCACTGGATGCCGCAGTGGGAAGAATCGAGGTCCGATTGATCGCCATTAAAAAAGCTCCCCAACGGGGAGCTTTTTTTGTTTGGTTTTTTCCGCGCGGGAGCGGGTTTATTCCAGAACGCCGCCGCCGAGGACAACGTCGCCATCGTAAAAAACGGCAGCCTGGCCGGGGGTGATGGCGCGCTGCGGCTCGTCAAAGAGGATTTCCGCCCCGCCATCCAGCCGCGGTGTGACAGTGGCCGGCTGCTCGGTTTGCCGGTAGCGCACCTTGACGCGGCAGCGGATCGCCCCTTCAGGCGCCTGCCCGGAGATCCAGTTCACATCCGCCGCCGAAGCGTCGCGGCGGAAAAGCGCCTCCGACGGCCCGAGGACGACCGTGTTGTCCGCCGGGCAGATCTTGCAAACATAGGCCCGCTCGTTCTGCCCGAGGCCGAGGCCCCGGTGCTGGCCGATGGTATAGTGAATAATGCCCTTGTGCCGGCCAAGAACGTTGCCGGACTCGTCGACGAAGTTGCCCGGCTGCGGCTGCTTGCCGGTATAGCGCGCGATGGCGGCGGCATAGTCGCCGTCGGGGGCGAAGCAGATATCCTGGCTGTCGGGCTTTTCCGCGTTCACCAGCCCCCCGTCCTCCGCAAGCCTGCGCGCCTCGGGCTTGGAATAACCGCCGAGGGGGAAGAGCGTGTGGGCCAGCTGCTCCTGCGTCATGGTGTAGAGCACATAGCTCTGATCCTTGGCGCCGTCGAGCGCCTTTTTGAGCACAAATTTCCCGTCCTGCTCTTCAATGCGTGCATAATGCCCGGTCGCGACATGGTCGCAGCCGAGGATTTTGGCCCGCTCATAGAGGCGGTCAAACTTCATATAGCGATTGCAGTCGATGCAGGGGTTCGGCGTCCGCCCGGCTTCGTAGCTCTCAGCAAAGCGCCGGATGACCTTGTCCCGGAAATCCTCTGCAAAATTGAACACATAATACGGCATTCCGAGCCGGTAGGCCACGCTGCGCGCGTCCTCCACGTCATCAAGCGAGCAGCAGGTATGGCCCTTGGAAAGGCCGAGGTCTTCGTTGCCGTAGAGCTTCATGGTGCAGCCGATACAGGTATGGCCCTGCGCGGTTAAAAGCTGGGCCGCAACGCTGGAATCCACGCCGCCGCTCATTGCCACCAAAATTTTCATCGCGTTCCCTCCAGTCGGCGGAGCAGCCAGGGCAGCTCCGGTTCAAATTCCAGCCCGTACCAGTGCTTTGGGTCCTCCGCCGTACGCTCGGCGCAGCGCAGGGTATACTCTGCGGCGAGACGAACAGCCGGCTCGGCCTCCATGCCGCGAAGCAGCGCGCCGGTGAAGGCGGCAGCAAAGACGTCCCCCGTACCGTAGGCACAGCCGGGCAGCTTTTTATGCGAAAAGTAGTCGCTCCGTTCTCCCTTTTGCAGGAGCACGCCCGTTTTTCCGGGCTCCAGGCCCACGCCCGTGAGGATGACCGTCTGATCGGCGAAGGCTGCAGCGCCCGCAGCGAGGCGGGCGGCGTAGGCGCGATCCAGCGTTTCGCGGTACGGCAGGCCGGAGAGCAGCGCGGCCTCCGTCACGTTCGGAAGCAGATAATCCGCCTCGGCGCAGAGTGTCTTCATGGCAGCGGCAAAATTTTCGCCCAGCCCGGCATAAAGCCGCCCATCATCCGCCATGGCCGGATCCACAATCAAAAGGCCGCCGAGGGCCAAGCGGGAGTGGATCACGGCCCGCACAGCCTCGACCTGCTCTGCCGAGGCGAGATAGCCGGTATAGATCGCAGAAAAGGTCAGCTCCTCCGCCTCCCAGTGATGCAGGATGGCAGGCAGGTCGTCCGTGAGGTCGCGGAAGGTGTAGCCCCGGAAGCGGCCCGTATGCGTGGAGAGCACCGCCGTTGGCAGCACAGCCGTCTCGTGTCCGCAGGCGGACAGAATCGGCAGCGCCACGGTCAGCGAACACTGGCCGACGCAGGAAATGTCTTGGATGGTCAAAATTCTTTGATATGCCATGGTCTTGCTCCGTAAGGGCAGCGGCGCGGAAGGATACCGGCATGTTTTTCCGGATCTGTCGGTCAAACCGTGCGGCACTGCCGAAAAAATCATTTGCCGCTATTTTATCACAAATAGCGGCAAATGACAGTACCAATTTGAGATTATTTTGCGGTTCAGTCGGCAAACAGGGGCGTCGACAGATAGCGGTCACCGGTATCCGGCAAGAGAACGACGATGGTCTTGCCGGCATTGCCGGGCTGGCGGGCCAGCTCGATGGCGGCATGGAGCGCCGCGCCGGAAGAGATGCCGACCAGCACGCCCTCAGTCTTGCCGACGAGCTTTCCGGTTGCAAAGGCGTCCTCGTTGCTGACGGGGCGAATTTCATCGTAGACCGTGGTGTCCAGCACGTCGGGGACGAAGCCCGCGCCGATCCCCTGGATCTTATGCGGCCCGGCCACACCTGTGGAAAGGACGGCCGAGGTCTTCGGCTCAACGGCAACGATCTTGACAGACGGATTTTTAGACTTCAAAAACCGCCCCACGCCGGTGATGGTGCCGCCGGTGCCGACACCAGCAACAAAGTAGTCGACCTTACCGTCGGTATCGGCCCAGATCTCAGG
The DNA here is from genome assembly GCA_900555665.1 of uncultured Eubacteriales bacterium. GTDB lineage: Bacteria > Bacillota > Clostridia > Oscillospirales > Oscillospiraceae > CAG-170. The sequence goes on from USLX01000079.1 coordinate 5,651, forward strand.
GCCGGTCGTCTCAAAGTGTGCCTTCGGGTTCGCAGGGTTCACAAACTGGCCGGGGATGAAGCTGTTTGGAATCTCTTTTGCCAGCTCGTCCGCCTTTGCAATCGCTCCCTTCATGCCCTTCGCCCCTTCGGTCAGGACAAGCTCGGCGCCATAGGCGCGCATCAGCTGGCGGCGCTCGACGGACATTGTCTCCGGCATGACGATGATGATGCGATAGCCGCGCGCGGCGGCCACGGAGGCCAGGCCGATACCGGTGTTGCCGGAAGTCGGCTCGATGATGACCGAGCCCTCTTTCAAAAGCCCCTTGGCCTCGGCATCATCGATCATGGCGCGGGCCACGCGGTCTTTGACGGAACCGGCAGGATTGAAATATTCGAGCTTGGCGAGGATTTTCGCCTTCAGATCCAATTTCTTCTCAATATGCGTGAGCTCCAGAAGCGGCGTCTTGCCGATGAGCTGATCTGCGGATGTATAGATATGAGACATGATGTTACCTCCGAAATAATTCGTTCAATTTCATAATTCGTTGACGATCAATGGCGCGGTGTTGACAAAAATCACTTCACGGCGTCAAAGCCCTGCTGCAGATCGGCGAGAATGTCGTCGATATGCTCTGTGCCGATGGACAGGCGGATGGTGGTTGGCGAGATGCCGCAGGCGCGCAGCTCCTCGTCGGACAGCTGCGAGTGTGTGGTGGACGCCGGGTGGATGACCAAAGACTTCACATCAGCCACATTGGCAAGCAGGGAGAAGAGCGTGAGGCTCTCGGTGAATTTTTTGGCCGTCTCGGCATCGCCCTTGATCTCAAAGGTGAAAATCGAGGCCGCACCGTTCGGGAAATAGCGGTCATAGAGCTCCTTTTCCCGGCCCGCGGCGAGGGAGGGATGATGGACCTTTTCGACCTGCGGATGCTGGTTCAGGAAGTCGACGACCTTCAGCGCATTTTCCACATGACGCTCGACGCGCAGCGAGAGCGTCTCGAGGCCCTGCAGGAGCAGGAAGGAGTTGAACGGTGAGATCGTCGCGCCTTGGTCGCGCATGATCGTGGTGCGAAGCTTGGTGATGTAGGCGAGACCCCCCGCCGCCTCGGTGAAGACCACGCCGTGGTAGGAAGGATTCGGCTTCGAGAGGCCGGGGAACTTGTCGTTCTGCGCCCAGTCAAATTTTCCGCCGTCGATCACGACGCCGCCCATGACCGTGCCGTGGCCGCCGATGAACTTCGTTGCCGAGTGGACGACGATATCCGCACCGTGCTCAATGGGCCGGAGGAGATAGGGCGTGGCAAAGGTGCTGTCGACGATGAACGGAATGCCATGCCGATGGGCAATGGCCGCGATGGCCTCGAGGTCGATCACATCGGAATTCGGGTTGCCCAGCGTCTCGGCGTAGAGCAGCTTGGTGTTTGGCTGAATGGCTTTTTCAAAATTCTCGGGGTCGGACGGATCGACAAATGTGGTCGTGAGACCCTGTTCGACAAGGGTGTTGGCAAAGAGATTGTGCGTGCCTCCGTAAAGATTGGCGGCGGAGACGATATGGTCGCCCGCGATGGCAATATTCTGCACGGCGTAGGTGATGGCCGCCGAGCCGGAGGCCGTGGCCAGCGCGGCCGCGCCGCCTTCGAGCGCCGCGATACGCTTTTCAAACACGTCACTTGTCGGGTTCATCAGACGGGTATAGATGTTGCCGCCCTCGGTCAGGCCGAAACGGCCCGCCGCCTGCGCAGAATCCTTGAAAACGTAGGACGTCGTGGCATAGATCGGCACGGCGCGGGAATCGGTGGCGGGATCGGCGCTCTCCTGGCCGACGTGAATCTGCAGGGTTTCAAATTTATAGTTAGACATGGCGTTTGTTCCTCTCTGTTTTTCAAAATGATTTTTTAGTGACAACGGGAACGCGCGCACATTCGTCCAAACCGGAAGTTCTGTCGAAGCAGCTCGGAAAATCTCTGGTTCATCGAAGGTTCCTCCTGGTGGCTTTTTCTAATTTCATACTAACCAAGTAGGTTGGTAATGTTATAACACCGCAGGGAGCGTTTGTCAAGAGGCTCCTGGGCATTTTTTCTTCTCCCGGAAAAATCAATCAAAAAATATCGAAATTCCTCTTGCGTTTTTCAAAAAAACCGTTACAATGAAGGTCAGGAGTGAATGTAAGGGCAGGAAGATGTGAGCCTGCTAATTTAACAATTACATGCGTACCCGAGCGTTGGCCTCACCGCCAGCGTGACATTGCATGAGTAGAAATGGCGCGTCAAGTACCGGTCGGATGGGAGGTTGCCGCCGGG
>USLX01000080.1 GCA_900555665.1 uncultured Eubacteriales bacterium
TGAACTTTTTAAAGTTCAAAAACCTGGACGGCAGCGGGGCGAAAAGCCTTTTTCGGCACGCTGAAATGCGCCTGCCCCGAGAGCCGGGGCAGGCGCGTTTCTTTTTTCGACGGGTTGTGGGAGAAGGTTTGTCAGGAGAAGAGCAGCCACATCATCAGCGGCAGCGTTACCATACTCAGCAGCGTCGAGAGGAACACGCCGCTCGAGGCCACCGTGTCATCCTGGCCGTGGCGGTAGCAGAGAATCGTTGCACTGGTTGCCACCGGCATGCAGAGCACCAGCGTTCCGGAGCTCAGCATCAGCGAATCGCCCAGGAGCCCGCGCAGCGCGGCCCAGAACAGCAGCGGCATCAAAATCATTTTTACCACACACAGCACATATACGCGCCAGTTGCCGAACACCGTCTTCCACGACAGCTGCGCCAGCGACACGCCAATGACAACCATTGCCAGCTGGCCGGTGATATCGCCGATGTAGCTCAGCGCCTGGCCCACGATGGGCGGGAACTGAATGCCGGTCAGATAGATGATATAGGCCAGAATCGCGCAGAATACGCACGGCTGCAGGAACACCTTCCCGGAGAAACGGAACTTTTCCTTCCCCACCAGCAAATAGGAACCATAGGTCCAGCAGACCACGTTGAAGCAGAGCACGAAGATCGTGATGCAGAATTTTGCGTCCGGCCCCAGCAGCGCCTCCGCCAGCGGATAGCCGAGAAAGCCTGTGTTTGTGAGCAGAAGCAGCAGACGGAAGGCCACCCGTTCCTTCTCCGGCACGCGCAGAATCTTCACAAGCAGCAGCCCCAAAACGGCCAGCAGCACATAGCACACGGCGTTGATCGCCGTCAGTTCCAGCACCTGCAGATTGCTCAGCAGCCGCTCACCCGTCATCACCGAAGCCAGGATCTGCAGCGGGTTCGTCACGTTGACGATCAGGCTGGAAAAGGCCTGGTTGGTGTCCCGGTTTAAAACGCCGCGCTTGGCCGCAACAAAGCCGGCCAGCATCACAAAAAACAGCAGAGCCATTTTTTGAATCAATGCGGAAATGTCCATCTCGTCGTTCGTCCTCCGTTCGGTCAGTCAAAGCAGACCGCGCAGGGGGTGTAGCCCTGCCGCTCCGCCAGCTTCCGGCTGTATGCCCAGAAATTTTTCTTCAAAAACCGGCTGCACCCATACCGGTGATAGCAGCCCGTCCCGTCGTCTTCTACAAATACCACATAGCTGTCCATAAACTTCAGCTGCGCGCTCTGCGCGTCCAGCTGGGCATAGAGGACGTCATAGTCCTCGCTGAGCCGTGCGTTTTCCTTTTCCAGCGCCGCAAGCTGCGCGGCGAGCGCCTCGTTTTCGTCCGAGGTCTTCTCCAGCTCCTTTTGCTGCTCCGTCAGGTCGTACTGCGATTGATTGGCGGAGCTTTCGGCGCTGTTTACGCTCTCCTGCAGGGCTTTGATTTCTCTCGCCTGCGCGCTGGAGGTCTCCTGTGCGGCAGCCAGCTCGGCGCTCAGCGTGTCGATCTGCGTCTCGAGCGAGGTCAGCTGTTTTTCCCGTTCGGTCAGCGCTTCCTCGCGGATGCGCAGCGTCCGCTGCTGCCGCGCTGTGCCGGAAAACTGCCAGGCTGCCAGCCCCAATCCGATCACGGCCAGTATGCAGGCGAGGATCGTGAGCCCGCGGCCTGTGCGCTGCCGGGAAGGAGGAAGCGGGGCATCTGCGCGCGGCCTTGCCGGCTGCGGGCTCCGCTGCTCGCTGCGCGGGGGCGGCGCCTGCTTTACCGGGGCCTGCATCCTGCCGATCTGCACCGGGGCAGGGCGCGGCTGCGCCCCCGGCGCGCCGGGATTCAAGCTGCACTCCGGGCAGAAAATTTCCCCCTCCGGGATTTCTCTGCCGCACTTGATACACTGCGCCATAACCAACCTCCGTCCCGTTTTTTGTCAGTTCCTATCATATCACGCGGAAAAGAAGAAGTAAATAGTCCGTTCTGTTCCGGCGCTGCCCGCAATGCCGCAAAAAGAACCGCCGTCTCCAGCAAAGGTCGACGGCGGGATGCTTGCTTCAGACAAGCGCACGCTGCGCTCTGCGGTGATAGAGGATTTGCACGGCAAGGACGCTTCCGGCTGCGCTGAGCAGCAGCACACCGTAGGCCCCGGCGTAACTCCCCGTCCGGTCGGCGATCAGCCCCGGCATGGCGGACAACAGCAGACTTCCGATGCCGTAGCACGTTTGAAACTGCCGCATCAACTGCCCGACCCGCGCTTCGCCGCCAAAATCCTGCGCCCAGATGGAAAGACCCACCGTGCTCAGCGAAACGCCCGCGCCGTAGAGCACGACGGCGGCAAACATGAGCGAGGCGTTCCGGCTGCCGGCCAGGGTGCAAAGCGTGAGCCCGGCGCAGAGGATCGCGCCGAAGAGCCAGCCCATACGGTAGCCGCCGAACCGGTCGCAGGCCATCCCGTAGACGCACTTGCCCACCATCAGCGCCAGCCCGAACACCGAAACCGCCAGCGCCGCCTGATGCGCCGCCATGCCGGCGGTCGTATAGAGAATCATGAGATGCGAGGGCCCCGGCGAGGCCACCGCGCCGAGCAGGCCCGTCGCCAGCCAGAGCGCGAAAAGCTGCCTGTGCGGCAGGGGGAGGGAAGACGGGCTTTCCGGCGCACGGCTTTTTGCGGGCGCGGCGCCCGCCTCCGCGCCATACGGCGTGAGGCCCAAGGCCTCCGGCGTGTCGCGGACGAGCAGAAAGACCAGCGCCGCGCAGACAAAGGAAAATGCCGCCTCCATAAAAAAGCAGGCCTTCAGGCCGAAGGTTTCGCAGATTGCCGTCAGGATCGGGGAGAAGACGACCATGGCCAGCCCCGTGCTCGCCGAGCAGAGGCCGAGGGCGAGACCTTTTTTGCGGTGAAACCAGCGCGTGATCAAAATGGTCGCCGGAACCATTGAACCAAGCCCGGCGCCGATCCCGGCCAGGGCCCCGGCGGCATAAAAGCCGAAAAGCGTGCGCGAAAGACCGAAGGCCACGAAGGAACCGCCGGTGATTCCGCATGCCGCAACCGTTCCCGGCCGGTAGCCGAGCAGGCGGTAGAACAGCGGCGAGGCAAACACGGCCAGCAGATAACACAGCGACCGGACGCTTGTGATCATCGAGGTCTGCGTGTTCGTAAAGCTGCCGCAGGACAGAACATAGGGCTGCGTCACCGAAAAGGCGTTGATTGCCAACCCGCCGCACACAAACAGCATCAGGGTACACCCCAGGCACACAGCCCAGGCGGAATGGGACCGTTTCATGCGCTTCGCCTCCCTTTCTGCCTGCAGTATACTGCGTGGGTACGGGCTTGTAAACCGAAAGAACAGCGCTTCCCACGGAAAGCGCCGTTCTTTGGAGACCTTTGCAGAATCAATATGCAGTTTTTGGTTATTTCGTGGAGAGGAAGAGACTGCCGGAGACCGTATCGGCCGAAATTTTGACCGACTTTGCCCTCTTTCCGGCAGGAGCGTGGTAGCCGGAGGGATCGAAGGTGCCGCTGACGGTGTCCCACTTGAGCTTGTAGGCGCAGCCTTCGGGCAGGGTAAGCTGGAAATTGCCGCTGGTGGAGCTCAGCGTCACCGCGCCCGGCAGGGTGTGAAACGTGAAGTCCATGACACCGGAGACGGTGTCGGCATCGCAGGTTTCGGGGCTGGCTGTGAGCTCCAGCGCCGTCCCGCCACTGACCGTATCGACGCAGAGCGATTCCATCACGGCCGCGCGGCCCTGAAGCGCGCCGCTGACGCTGTCAAAGTCCAGCCGGCTGGTCTCCACCCCGGTCAGGACGCAGTCTGCCGAGATGGTATCAATCTTCAGCCCGGCCGTGCAGGGCAGGGAAACGGTCAGCGTTTTCTCCGGCAGGTCCCGGACGCCGGAGGCACAGGGCTGCACGATGAGCGTGTCACCGTCCAGCCGCCAGCGCAGCTGCTTGTCCGCTTCCCCGGCAAAATTCTCAGAAAGCTCGACGGTCTGCGCCTCGGAGCCGACAATTTCAATCTTCCCGGCGATCCAATTCAGCGTGACGTGGGAGGCGGTCAGCCCCTCCGCCGGGAGCTCGGAGAGCAGATGATAGTCTCCGGCGTGGTCATAGCGGTAGCCGCTGGAGAGGGTGGGCGGATCGACATGCACACGCCCGCCGAACAGGAAAAAGGCCCCCACCACCAGCAGAACCACCAAAATTAAAATCACGACGATCACGCGGCCCGCGCCGCCGTGCCGTTTTTCTTCCATCGTTGTCGCCTCTTTCCAATCGTTTGTCTTCACGATATCCGTTTGACGTGGCCGCGTCAATCGTTGTTCCCATATTTTTTGCGGATGCGGGCGGCTTCGTCCTCGATGGGCTTGGTGATGCCGGTGCGGCGCTTTTTATGCAGGCCGCCGGCCATGCGCTCGTCGCTGTGGAGCAGCGCGGCGCGGAAGAGCGCGCCCTCGCCGAATTTTTCGCGCAGCGCGTCGACCGCTGTATCCAGCTTTTCCTGCCGGGCGTAGTCGGCGGCGTCGAAGAGGCTGTACTGCCGAAGCGTCCCGTCAGACAGCTGCGTGACCTGCACGCCGAGCTGCCGCAGCGGCGTTTTAAAGTCCCAGGTCTGCGCAAGCAGGCTGCAGGCCGCCTGATAGAGCTCACCGGTGACATTCGTGGCCGAGGCCAGGCGCATCTGATGAGACCAGGTTTCAAACTGGCTGGTGCGCAGCTGCACCGCCACGCAGCTCCCGGCCTGTCCGTCGCGCCGCAATCGCATCCCGACGGTCTCGCAGAGCGAGAGGAGCACCTGGCAGGCGTAGTTCCGGTCAGTCACGTCGCGGGAGGTGGTGACGGCATTGCCATAGCCTTTGTTGGCGGCGGGCTGTGCCTGCAGAAAGGCCTCGCCCCGGCCGTTGGCATACTGCCAGAGCAGCTGCCCCTGTTTGCCGAGAATGCCCGTGAGAAAAACCGGGTCGGCCTGGGCCAGGGCACCGATGGTTGTGATGCCGAAGCGGCGGAGCTTGCGCGCGGTGGCCGCGCCGAGCATAAAAAGCTCCTGCGTGGGCAGCGGCCAGAGCTTTGACGGAAGCTCGTCCGGGAAGAGCGTATGGACCTTATCGGGCTTTTCAAAATCGCCGGCCATCTTGGCCAGCAGCTTGTTGCAGGAGATGCCGACGTTGACCGTAAAGCCCAGCTCTCGGTGGATGCGGTCCTTGAGCCAGTTCGCCGCGAGCACCGGCGGGCCGTAGAGACGCTCGGTGCCGGTCATGTCGATCCAGGCCTCGTCGATGGAATACTGCTCAACGACGGGGGAGACCTCGCGCAGAAGGGCAATCAGCTTCTGCGAGGCGGCGACGTAGAGGTCGTAATCTGGCTCGGCCACGACAAGATCCGGACATTTGTCACGCGCCATACCGAGCGGTTCGCCAGTCTTGACGCCTCGTTTTTTCGCCGGGATGCTCTTGGCGAGGACGATGCTGGTGCGGATGTTTTTATGATTGGCGATAACGGCAGGAATCTCACGCAGATCAGTCTTTTCCCCGAGCACGAGGCAGCGATAGGCCGCCGTCCACGACAAAAACGCACTGTTGACGTCGATATGGAAGATCACGCGCCCGGCCATCAGTAGACCTCCTTCGCGAGCGTCCAGCGGTGGGTGGCGACGGTATAGCGCAGCTCATAGAGCTTTTCCCGGCCGTCCAGGCGGGCCTTGCAGAGAAAAACGAACGCCTCCAGCCCGACGTATTCGACCTTGCGCCCGTCGACAATCTCGCGGATGGAGACGGTATGGACACAGTGCTCGCGGTCTTCAAAGCGAAAGCGCAGCGGCTGCAGATTGCCGCAGGTATCGCAGCAGGACAGCACCTGAATGGGCAGATTGCGTGCAGGCATGTCGCCGCCTCCTTTCAATCAAACGTTTGTTTTATTATAACAAAAAGCAAGGGATTTGACAAGACCCCACATCTTGTAGTCTTTCCGTCAAATTCCGCCGTTTATTCCACTTGACAGCTATGCTATAATAAAATATACTGAACTGGCAAAGAAGGTGCGCAGATGGCAGGAAGCGGCGTCAAGATCGTGGCGAAAAACCAGAAGGCATACCACGAATACTTCATTGAAGAAAAGTTTGAGGCCGGCATCGAGCTGTCCGGCACAGAGGTCAAGTCCATCCGCCTCGGCACGCTGAGTCTGAAGGAGGCCTGGTGCCAGATCAAGGATGGGCAGCTCTACATCCGGCAGATGCACATCGCGCCCTATGAGCAGGGCAATATTTTTAATAAGGACCCGCTGCGGCCCCGCCGCCTTTTGATGCACAAGCGCGAGATTATGCGCCTGTTCGGCAAGGTGCGGCAGGACGGATACGCACTGGTTCCCCTGTCGGTCTATTTCCGCGGCTCGCTGGTCAAGGTCGAGATTGCGCTGGCCAAGGGCAAAAAGCTCTATGACAAGCGCGACGACGCGGCCCAAAAGGATGCCAAGCGGCAGATCGACCGGGCAATGAAAGGACGGTAATTCCCATGGCGAATCCTATTATGACGCTCACGATGGCGAACGGCAAAAAGATCGTCGCCGAGCTCTATCCCGAAAAGGCTCCGCAGAGCGTCTATAACTTCATCTCCCTGGCCAACAAGGGCTTTTACGACGGGCTGATTTTTCACCGCGTCATCCCCGGCTTTATGATCCAGGGCGGCTGCCCGGACGGCACCGGCATGGGTGGCCCCGGCTACTGCATCAAGGGCGAATTTTTGTTTAACGGCGTGAAGAACGACCTGAAGCACAAGCGCGGCGTGCTCTCCATGGCACGCTCCAGCTCGCCGAACTCTGCCGGCAGCCAGTTCTTCATCATGCACGAAGACGCCAAGCACCTCGACGGGCAGTATGCCGCGTTTGGCAAGGTGACCGAGGGCATGGATGTAGTCGATGCGATCGCGAACACGAAGACCGGCCCGGCCGACCGGCCCATCGCCGAGCAGAAGATTGCCTCCATCCGCGTCGATACACAGGGGCAGACGTATCCGGAGCCCGAAAAACTTGCCGACCCCTACGGACGCTTCTGATGATTGCAATTATTACCGGCGCATCCGCCGGACTTGGCGCGGAATTTGCACGGCAGATCGCGGCGCAGTTTCCCGAGATTGATACGCTTTGGCTCATCGCGCGACGCGTCGGCAAGCTGGAGGATCTGGCGCAGACGATCCAGGGGAAAACGGTCCGCTGCCTGGGGCTTGATCTCTGCGATGCGAAGAGTTTCCGCCATTTTGCGGACTATCTGGCGGAAAAGCGGCCGAAGGTGGGCTTGCTGGTCAACAACGCGGGCTGCGGTACGCTCGGCAACCTCGGCGAGGTACCAAACGAGACGCAGGCGCGCATGTGCGACCTCAATGTCCGCGCGCTGACACTGATGACCAATACGGTGCTGCCGTATATGGCCTCCGGCGGGCACATCATCAATGTGTCGTCGATCGCGTCGTTCTGCCCGAATCCGCGCATGACGGTCTATTCGGCGAGCAAGGCCTACGTCTCGGCATTCACCGGCGGCCTGGCCGATGAGCTCAGGCCGCGCGGCATTTCGGTCACGGCGATCTGCCCGGGGCCGATGCAGACGGAGTTCCTCGACGTGGCCGGGATTACCGGCAAGTCCAAAACGTTCCAGACGCTGCCTTACTGTGACCCGGAACAGGTTGTCGCCGGGGCACTCCGCGCGGCAAAGCGCGGGCGGACGTTCTATACGCCGAAGGGCTTTTATAAATTCTATCGCTTCGTGGCAAAGCTTTTGCCGATGAAGTGGATGATCAAAGCAGCAAGAACCTGATGGTTCTTGCGGTCAGTTGATTTTGATTTTCCAGCGCGGCGGTTCCTTCCGCCGCTCCCCATGGGGCTGCACTGGTTTCGACGGGGGCAGTGAGGCTGGATAAGCGGGCGGAGGC
>USLX01000081.1 GCA_900555665.1 uncultured Eubacteriales bacterium
AGAGGCTGCGGAAGTCGAGATTGACCGTGCCGACGAGGGCAAATTTTCCGTCGGCGAGGGCGAGCTTGGAGTGGACAAAGCCAGGCGTATACTCAAAAATGCGGACGCCGGCTTCGGTCAGGGCCTCATAGTTGGCGCGGGTGACGGCGTGGACATACCATTTGTCCGGGATACCGGGGGTGACAATGCGGACGTCGACCCCGATCTTTGCGGCGATACAGAGCGCGGAGACCATCTCGTCGTCGAGGATGAGATACGGCGTCATGAGCCAGACATAGCTCCGTGCGGAGCGGATCAGGCTCTGATAGATGTTGGCGCCGACATTTTCCCGGTCGAGCGGGCTGTCGGCAAAGGGCTGGATGAGGCCGTCAGTCGGGACGGCGGCAGAGGCGGGGCGGAAGACGGCAATGTCCTCCGCGCTGCGGTCGACATAGCCCCAGAAGGTGAGAAACATGGCCGTCATCGACCAGACGGCCTCGCCGCGGATGAGCACAGCGCAGTCTTTCCAGTGGCCGTGGGGGTGGGTGACGTTGATATATTCGTCGGCGAGATTGACGCCGCCGGTGAAGGCAGCCTTGCCGTCGATGATCATGAGCTTGCGGTGGTCGCGGTTGTTCATGCGGCCGTTGAGCACCGGCAGGTAGGGATTGACGGCGTGGGCGCGGATGCCGAGCGCGGCGAGCTTTTTCGCGTAGGCCATGGGCAGGCGCGTGATACAGCCGAAATCGTCGTAGAGGACGCGGACGTCGAGACCCTGGGCGGCCTTACGGTGGAGAATGGCGAGAATCTGATCCCACATCTGGCCCTTGCCGATGATGAAAAACTCGAGAAAGATATAATGCTCTGCCGTCTCCAGCTCGCGGAGCATGGCGGCAAAGCAGGCCTCGCCGCCGGAAAAATACTCCGCCGAGGAGGACTCATAGGCCGGATAGTGCGCACAGGCGAAGAGATAGCGGGTATGGTTATAGGCCTCGTCCTGCCGGGCGCGAATGCGAGAGAGCACAGCAGGATTCTGCGAAAGGGCGCCGGTGGTGATGCGCTCGATGCCGGCCATTTTACGCGCCTCATGGGACGAGACGCGGTTGCCGCCGAAGAGCAGGTAGATCGTGAGACCCGCGACCGGGAAGGCCAGGATCAGGACGATCCAGGCGATTTTATAGGAGGGATTGCTGCGGGAGCACATGACCGTGATGACGGCCACCCAGGACAGGACGCTCATCGCGATGCCGAGCCAGCGGCGGTATTCGTGCAGCCAGAGCATCCCGGCGAGCACAAAGATGATTTGCAGCAAAATGGCCAGAGAGACCGTCACGACGCGCTGAAAGATCAGTTTGGAAAAATTACGCATGGTTCCGTCCCCCTTTTTCATCTCAGTATAGCAAATTCTGCGGGCGGTGGCAAGGGTCGGTTTTCAAGGCGGCTGTGTTCCAAGCTTCCCCGGTCCGCGCGGGCGCAAAAAATTCCCGCGCGGGCGGGCCCGGGCGGGGAGGAACGTTTATTGGGGTGTCTTCTTCCAACGCATGATGTGACCGGCAGCGAGGGATTTTTGCGCTGCGCAAGACATTTTTTTGCAGGAATACTGACGTATTTCAAGAAAAAATGACGCGGCGCGGCGTGAAAAGGCCCGCTGTCCGGGTGCGTTGGGGGTTGGAAGAATACTCCCTAGGCTTTTTCAGCTCTGCGATGTCCTGCGACATCATGCGGACGGCCTGCTTGAGCGTGGCGACATCCTCTTCCAGATCTTCCACTCCGGATTTTGGCGCAAGCGTCTCGAGTAAGGTCTGCTGGCCCTCCGCGAGGAGCTTGCGCTGCTTCATGATTGTGTTTTCCAGGATCACCTGCATGTCATGCACCACACCAATGCGCGTGCTGCGCAGCTCCTCCTGGACTTGACGGGCCAGTTCATCCACACTGGCCTTGGTCGCAAGCTCATCCATCCGTCCCGGCTTTTCCTCGAATGTGTCCATGCGCTGCCCGATGCGGTCGAGTCTTTCCTGCAACGCCTGCTCCATGGGATCACGGCTCCTTCCGTGCAGAATGTTTCCACTGTAGAGGGAAACGGGGAGAATGTCAAGATGGGAAGAAGTGGGTGCAGGAATTTTGAAACAGGAACTTTTGTTTGAAAATAGGGCTTGTAGAATGGCTCGGAATCTGGTATAATAAGATGTCTAAAATACGGAACTGCAAGGAGCAGGACATGACCGATACAATTTATGTACAGGGCGCACGCGCCAATAATTTAAAAAATGTCAGCGTAAAGCTGCCGCGGGACAAGCTGGTGGTGCTGACAGGGCTGTCTGGATCGGGCAAATCGAGCCTGGCCTTTGACACGATCTATGCCGAGGGGCAGAGGCGGTATGTGGAGTCGCTCTCGTCCTATGCCCGGATGTTTTTGGGACAGATGGACAAGCCGGACGTCGACGCAATCGACGGCCTCTCCCCTGCCATCTCCATTGACCAGAAGACGACAAGCCGGAACCCGCGGTCGACCGTCGGGACGGTGACGGAAATTTATGACTATCTGCGTCTGCTCTGGGCGCGATGCGGCACGCCGCACTGCCCGAAGTGTGGCCGGGAGATCCGGCGGCAGACCGTCGATCAGATCGTCGATCAGATCATGGGGCTGCCGGAGCGGACGCGGTTTCAGATTCTCTCGCCGGTGGTGCGCAGCAAGAAGGGCACACACCAGAAGATTTTTGAGGATGCGCGCAAGGGCGGCTATGCCAGAGTCCGCGTGGACGGAAGCATCTATGATCTGACGGAGGAAATTGCACTCGATAAAAACAAGAAGCACAACATTGAGGTTGTGATCGACCGGCTGGTGATGAAGGCCGATCTGGCGCGGCGGCTGACGGACTCGGTGGAGACGGCAGCGAATCTCTCCGGCGGACTCATCATCCTAAATGAGGTCGCAGACGACCGGGACACGATGTTCTCCCAGAACTACGCCTGCGAGGACTGCGGCATCAGCCTGCCGGAGCTCTCGCCCCGGATGTTCTCGTTCAACAATCCCTACGGGGCCTGCCCGGTCTGCACGGGACTCGGCACGCAGCTGGTGGCCGACCCCGATCTGATCATCCCGGACTGGGATAAGTCCATTCTCGACGGGGCAATTCAGTCCTCGGGATGGAACAACCTGAAAGATGACTCCATCGCGCGGATGTATTTTGAGGCGCTGGCGAAAAAGCATCATTTCTCGCTGACCGTGCCCATCCGGGAACTGCCGGCCGAGGCGCTGGACGTCATTTTATATGGCACGAAGGGCGAAAATCTGACGATCTACTATGAGCGCGCAAACGGGCGCGGGACGCTCGAGCGGCCGTTTGAGGGAATCGTCAATAACGTGGAGCGGCGGCTGCAGGAGACGCAGTCGGATGCGATGCGCAAGGAGCTGGAGGGCTGCATGTCGGAGCGGCCGTGCCCGAAGTGCCACGGCAAGCGGCTGACGGACGTGAGCCTGGCGGTGACCGTCGGCGGGATGAGCATTATGGACTTCTGCGCGATGCCGGTTTCGGAAGAGCTGAAGTTTATGAACGATCTCAAGCTCACGGGCAACATGGCTGTGATTGCGGAGCAGATTTTGCGCGAAATCCGGTCGCGGCTTGAATTCTTACAGGCCGTCGGGCTTCGCTATCTGACGCTCTCGCGCTCGGCGGCGACGCTCTCCGGCGGCGAGAGCCAGAGAATCCGCCTGGCGACGCAGATTGGCTCGAGCCTGATGGGCGTGCTCTACATTCTCGATGAGCCGTCCATCGGACTGCACCAGCGGGACAACGACAAACTGCTCGGCACGCTGCAGCATCTGCGCGACCTTGGAAACACCGTGCTTGTGGTGGAGCACGACGAGGACACGATGCGCGCGGCGGACTACCTTGTCGACGTCGGGCCCGGCGCGGGCATCCACGGCGGCGAGATCGTTGCGGCAGGCTCGGTGGAGGACATTATGGCCGAGCCGCGGTCGATCACGGGGCAGTATCTGTCCGGGAAGAAGAAGATCCCCGTGCCGGAGCGGCGGCGGGAAGGAAACGGCGGCTGGCTGCGCGTATTCGGCGCGGCGGAAAACAACCTCAAAGACGTGGACGTCGGGATCCCGCTGGGGACGTTTACCTGTGTGACCGGCGTATCGGGCTCGGGCAAGTCGAGCCTGGTCAACGAAATCATCCATAAAAAGCTGGCCGCAAGTTTGAACCATGCGCGGGTGCGGCCGGGAAAATTCCGGGCCATCGAGGGGCTGGAGCATCTGGACAAGGTGGTCGCCATCGACCAGAGCCCGATCGGGCGGATGCCGTCTTCGAACCCGGCGACGTATACGAATCTGTTCAACGACATCCGGGAGCTGTTTGCTTCCACGGCGGACGCGCGGGCGCGCGGCTATGGCCCCGGCCGGTTCTCGTTCAATACAAAGGGCGGCCGGTGCGAGGCATGCGCGGGCAATGGTCTCGTCAAGATCGAGATGCACTTCCTCGCGGACGTCTATGTTCCGTGTGAGGTCTGCCACGGGAAGCGGTATAACCGTGAGACGCTCGAGGTTCTCTACAAGGGCAAGAGCATTGCGGATGTGCTGGATATGACGGCGGAGGAGGCGCTCGGCTTCTTTGAAAATCTGCCGAAGATCCGAAACCGCATCCAGACGCTGGTCGACGTGGGGCTCGGCTACATCAAGCTCGGGCAGAGCTCGACGACGCTCTCCGGCGGCGAGGCGCAGCGCGTGAAGCTGGCGACGGAGCTCTCGAAGCGGTCGACCGGCAGAACGTTCTATATCCTCGACGAGCCGACGACGGGACTGCACATGGCGGACGTCCACAAACTCATTGAGGTATTGCAGAAGCTGGTGGATGCGGGCAACACAGTGCTCGTCATCGAGCACAATCTGGACGTCATCAAGGTGGCGGACTATCTCATCGACCTCGGGCCGGAGGGCGGCAGCGAGGGCGGCACGGTTGTGGCCACGGGCACACCGGAGCAGGTTGCAGCGTGCGAGGCAAGCTATACGGGGCAGTATCTCCGGCGGCTGCTGTGACGGGCGCGGGCCGGCGCGCAGATTTTTGAGAAACACAGGTGATGCAGGTGGAGCAGGTACACGAAGGGCACCGGGAACGGATGCGGAAACAGCTGCGGCAGTTTGGAATGGATTCGCTGTCGGATGTGCAGGTTTTGGAAGTCCTGCTCTACTATGCCTATGCGCGGCAGGACACGAATCCGATGGCGCACGCGCTGCTGAGGCGATTTGGATCGCTGGCGGGCGTGTTTGAAGCACCGGTATCAGAGCTGGTGAAGGTGCCGGGCGTGGGACAGAGCGCAGCGGAACTGATCGCGCTGGTGCCGCAGATGGAACGCAGGCACCTCATCAGCCGGGCCGGAGAGCAGCTGATTTTGACCAGTACGGCGCTTTGCGGGCAGTATCTGGTGCCATTTTTCCACGGGGCCGTGGAGGAACAGGTGTATCTGCTGTGTCTGGACGCGAAGTGCAAGGCGCTGGACTGCGTGCTGGTACAGAGCGGGGATGTCAACTCGGCGGGCATCTCGGTACGGAAGGTTTTGAAGGCGGCGCTTGCGGCCAACGCGACCTCGGTTGTGCTGGCGCACAACCACCCCTCCGGTGTGGCGCTGCCGAGCGAAGAGGATCGCAGGGCAACGAAAATCGTGAAGGACGCGCTGGATGCGGTGGGCATTTTGCTGGCTGACCACATCATTGTGGCCGATGACGATTTCGTGTCGCTGGCGGACGACGGACTTTTGGGATAATCGCGGCGCGGGAGCGGCGCAGTTTGGAGATAAGGCATGGATTTTCAGCTGGTTTCGGATTACAAGCCGACGGGCGATCAGCCGGAGGCAATCGAAAAACTGACATGGGGTGTCAAAAACGGGCTGCCGGAGCAAGTTTTGCTCGGCGTGACGGGCTCGGGCAAGACGTTTACGATGGCGAACATCATTGCAAACTGCAACCGGCCGGCGCTGGTTTTGGCGCACAACAAGACGTTGGCGGCGCAGCTGTGCTCGGAATTTCGGGCATTTTTTCCGCACAACGCAGTGGAATACTTCGTCTCTTACTACGACTATTATCAGCCGGAGGCGTATATTGCGCATACGGATACCTATATTGAAAAGGATGCGGCCATCAACGAAGAGATCGACCGGCTGCGGCTGGCAGCAACGGCGTCGCTGCTGGAGCGGCGGGACGTGATCGTCGTGTCGTCGGTCAGCTGCATCTACGGGCTCGGCGAACCGGACGATTTTGAGAAGATGATGATCAATCTCACAACCGGAGCGGAGCTTCCGCGGGAGGAGCTGATGCGGCGGCTGGTGGAGGATCGGTATGAGCGGAACGACATTGCCTTTGAGCGGAACATGTTCCGCGTGCGGGGCGACACGGTAGAGCTCTGGCCGGCATACTGGGCGTCGAGCGCGATCCGCGTGGAATATTTCGGCGACGAAATCGACCGGATCAGTGAGATCAACCCGGTGACAGGCGAGGTTGTACGGCGGCTGACGTCGATTCCGGTCTGGCCGGCAAGCCACTATGTCACAACGCCGGAGAAGATGGCGCGGGCCATCCGGGAGATCCGGCACGAATGCGACGAGCGCGTGAAATTCTTCACGGAAAACGGCAAGCTGCTCGAGGCGCAGCGGATCGGCGAGCGTGTGAACTATGACATTGAGATGATGCAGGAGCTCGGCTACTGCTCGGGCATTGAAAACTACTCGCGTATCATTTCCGAGCGTGCGCCGGGAAGCGCGCCGATGACCCTGCTGGACTATTTCCCGAAGGATTTTCTGCTGTTTGTGGACGAAAGCCATGTGACGCTGCCGCAGGTACGGGCAATGTACAACGGCGACCGGGCCAGAAAAAAGTCGCTCATTGACTTCGGCTTCCGGCTGCCGTCGGCCTATGACAACCGGCCGCTGACGTTCGACGAATTTCACAGCCGCATCGGGCAGGCCATCTACGTCTCGGCCACGCCGGCGGACTATGAGCGCGAGCGCGCAAGTCAGATTGCCGAACAGGTCATCCGGCCCACGGGGCTGCTCGACCCGGAGGTATTTGTGCGGCCCATCGAGGGGCAGATCGACGACCTCATCGGCGAGATCAATGCCACGACGGCGAAGGGCGAACGGACGCTTGTCACGACGCTGACAAAGAAGATGGCCGAGGATCTGACGCGATATCTGCAGGAAAACGGGATCAAGGTGCGCTATATGCACTCGGACATCGGCGCGATGGAGCGCATTGAGATCATCCGCGATCTGCGGACGGCGAAATTTGACGTGCTTGTCGGGATCAACCTGCTGCGCGAGGGACTTGACCTGCCGGAGGTGTCGCTGATCGCAATTTTGGACGCGGACAAGGAAGGCTTCCTCCGCTCGGAGACGAGCCTGATTCAGACCATCGGCCGCGCGGCGCGCAACGCGGGCGGGCGCGTCATCCTTTACGCCGACAAAATCACCGAGGCGATGCGCAGCGCGATGGACGAGACGGCGCGGCGCCGTCAGATTCAACAAAAATATAATGAAGAACACGGCATTGTGCCCAAGACCATTGTCAAATCTGTGCGGGATCTCGATGAGATCTCGGCGCCGGAGCACAAGGGCAAGGGCGGCGTGAAGATGACGAAGGCGGAGCTCGAACGCGAGATCGCCAAGCTCGAGGCCCAGATGAAGAAGGCTGCGAAGATGATGGAATACGAATATGCAGCGGTGCTGCGCGACGAGATCATCCGGCTGCGCGGCGAGGCTGGAAAAAAATCCAAATAAGGAAGCAAAACCCACCAGCCAGGCTGGTGGGTTTGAGACTGTCGAAAGACGATAAAAGGCAGCTCCGAGAGAGAGCAGCGGGGAAAGAGTGAAAGGGGCAAAAAGCCCCTTTCGCGTTCAATCAAGCAGTTTTCTGAACT
>USLX01000082.1 GCA_900555665.1 uncultured Eubacteriales bacterium
AAGGAAAAATGACGCGGCGCGGCGTGAAAAGGCCCGCTGTCCGGGTGCGTCGGGATTTGAAAGAATACACCCCAGGCAGCTTTGCGCCGAAATTTGCCGAGCTGAACGACGATGTCCTCTTCGGAGAGGTCTGGTCGCGTGAAACCGCGCTTCCGCTCAAAATCCGTTCCATTGTCACCATCACCGCCCTGATCAGCAAGGGCTTCACCGATTCCTCTCTCATCTACCACCTCCAAAGCGCCAAGACCAACGGCGTCACGCGCGAAGAGATGGCCGAAATCCTCACGCACCTGGCCTTCTACGCAGGCTGGCCGAACGCCTGGGCTGCCTTCCGCATGGCCAAAGAGGTCCACGACAGCGAAGCCTGACCCGTTCTTCCCCCGCCGCATCCGGACGGAACCGGATGCGGCGTTTTTTGTCGGCCGCCTCCGTCCATTTGTCGAAAATCCCCTTCATTTTTCAGAAAAATCCGTAGAAATCTCTCTTGACAACCTCGCCCACACCGACTATAATCACGCCCTGGACAAAATCCGGCCAATTATTCAGTTTCTGATGAGGTGATCTCCATGAAAAAGGCCTTGCATCCCCTCTTCCAGCCAATCGACCTCACCCAGGGCTCGTGTTGGAAGACCCTTCTGATTTTCTCGATCCCGATCATCATCTCCTATCTGCTCCAGCAGGTCTATACCATCAGCGACGCCGCCATCGTCGGCCAGACGCTCGCCGCAGCCGAGGTTGCCGGCGTTAACGACACCGCCCCTTTGGTCTTTATCTTCCTGCAGTTCGCCTTCGGTGTCAGCGCGGGCTTTTGTGCTGTCACGGCGCGCAGCGTCGGTGCGCATGACGACGCCGGCGTCCGCCGCTCGTTCGCCACGCAGATTGTCCTCTCCGCAGCGCTTACCATCCTGCTCACAGCGCTGGCCCTCCTGCTTTTAAACCCCATGCTCGCCTGGATTAACCTCACGCCCGCCAGCGGCGAAACCTACCGCGCCGCCTTCACCTACTGCGCCATCATCTTCGCAGGCATCGGCGCGCAGCTGTTCTATAATTTCATCTGCTCGTTCCTGCGCAGCCTGGGCGACTCGTTCACCCCTCTCATGTTTCTCCTGTTCTCCACGGTGCTGAACGTCGGCCTCGATCTGCTCTTCATTGTCTCCTTCCGCTGGGGCGTCGCCGGTGCCGCCATCGCCACCGTTCTTGCCCAGCTGCTCAGCACCGTCGGCTGCTTTTTCTACGCCTTTTCCAAATATCCCAAGCTCCGCCTCCACCGGGAGGACTGGGCCATCACCCGCACGGACCTTGGCCAGCACATCTTCCAGGGCATCCCCCTCGGCCTGCAGTTCTCTGTACTTGCCATCGGGATCATCGTCATGCAGAGCGTTGTTGTAAAATTTGACATTCTGGACGGTCAAATGGTCTCCAATGCAGCTCAAAATGGCTTTGGCGCGGCCAACAAGCTCAATAGCGCCCTCATGACCAGCATGAACGGCCTCGGCACCGCTATGACCAGCTTTGCCGCCCAAAATCTCGGCGCTGCCAACTTCCGCCGCATCCGCAAAGGCGCGCTGCAGGCAATGTGGCTGTTTCTGGCCCTCTGTGTCCTTTCTATGGTGATCGGTCTGCTCTCCACGATCAATGGAGCCTATCTCCGCCTTTTCCTCAGCGCAGATAAGATCACGCCCGAAACCATCCGCTACGGCAACAGCTTCCTCTACGTCGACCTGGCGCTCTTGATCTTCCTCGCAGGCATTTTCGAGATGCGAAATTGTGTCCAGGGTATCGGCCGCCCGCAGTTTATCCTCGGCGGCGGCGTGGCGGAGCTGATCGCCCGTGTGCTGCTCTGCCTGACACTCCCGGCAGCAGTCGCCGGCGGTGAAGTCAGCGCCGCCGCCTCGCCCATGGCCTTTTATGCCCTCTGTCTGGCCGATCCGCTGGCCTGGCTGGCGTCGGATCTTGTGATGATCTTCCCCTTCGTCCGCAATATTCTGAAAATGGACTACCGCTATCTCTATCACCGCGCCTCCGTCCCCGCCGCTTCATCTGAAGAGCCCTGAGCCGCTTTCCAAAACGTGCCGGATCCTCCGGCGCGTTTTTTTTGCCAACCTGTTGACATTTGTAAACTGTCCTGCTATAGTGAGATTACAGATGTAAACAGGAGGTCTCCTTATGAAGCATGCAACAGATTTGACCGAAGCCGAATGGGCCCTCATGGAACAGCTCTGGTCCTTCCCCGGCGCAACGGGCCGTTTTCTGACCGAGGCCCTGCAAAAAACCACCGGCTGGTCCCGCAGCACCACGCTCACGCTCCTGCGCCGCCTCACGGAAAAAGGCGCCGTCCGCGCGGAAGAACAGGACGGCGTCCATGCCTACTTCCCCGCCCTCTCGCGCGAAGACGCCGCCGTCAGTCAGACGCGCGACCTGCTGGGCCGCGTCTACCACGGGAGCCTCAGCCTGCTCGTCAGCGCCATGACCCGCAAAGAGGCCCTGTCAAAAGCCGAAATCGACGAATTGCACGCGATCTTAAACGAAATGGAGGCGAAACAAGGCGATGCTTGAGTGGTTTGTTTCCTCGGCGATTTTGCTCTCCGTCCTGATCGCGCTGCACTACCTGCTGCGCGGCCGGGTCAGCCCGAAGCTGCAATACGCCCTCTGGGCGCTGGCGCTTGTCCGCTTGCTGCTGCCCCTCTCCGTAGGGCAGAGCGCCGCGAGCGTCGAAAACCTCGTCCCCGAAACGCAGCATTACGTCCTCTACACCGCGCCGCGCACAGCCCCGGCCCCCGAAGCCTCCGCGCCGTCTCAGCCGCAGCAAGCCGCGCAGCCGCCCGTTCAGGTACTTCCCGCACGCGAAGCTGTCGAAACGCAGAAAGCCGTCCATGGCGGCAGCGTTCTGGATCTGAAAACAGTTTTGACCATCATTTGGGCCGTCGGCGCGGCGGGCGTGCTCGTCTGGTTCTTCGGCTGCAACTTTGCCTTCGGCCGTGCGCTGCGGCGCGATGCGGAGCTGTTCGCCCCGGCCTCGCCGGGCTGCCCCGCCATCTACATCTCCCCGGCCATCGCCTCGCCGTGCCTGTTTGGCTTTCTCCGCCCGGCCATCTACCTGACACCGGAGAGCGCGGCGGATGACGCCCTCCGGCGGCACTGCATCGCACACGAACAGACGCACTATCGCCACGGCGACCATCTCTGGGCGCTGCTGCGCGGGGTTTGTCTCGCGCTGCACTGGTTCGACCCGCTTGTATGGTGGAGCGCGCACCTCGTGCGCACCGACGCGGAGCTCCGCTGTGACGAGGATGCAATCCGCCTCCTTGGCGAAACCGAGCGTGCCGACTATGGCCGGACACTCATCCGCATGACCTGCCGCACGCGCGTCGATCCCCTCTCCGCCGCGACAACGATGTCGGGCCGCGGCAGCCAACTGAAAGAGCGCATCCGCGCCATCGCCAAGCATCCGAAAACCGCCGTCCCCGTGCTCATCGCCGTGCTGCTCCTCGCGGTCATCGCCGCCGGCTGCACGATGACCGGTGCGAAGCAAAAAAGCACCGCGCCGGACGCAGCCGTAACGGCCGAAGCGGAAACTACATCCGGCGTAACCTCCGCCCGCCGCGACGCCATCCTCGCCAGGCTGAAGGCCGTCATCCCCACCGAGGCGCCAGGCGCCGACTCCACCGAGCCGTCCACGGCCAAGGCCATCGGCGGCTTCGCGGACTATCTGCTGCGGCACTATGACCAGCTGGATGCGCGCGGCTTCTTCGCGGACGACACCGTCTGGGAGCCGGTCACGCTGGATGATCAGGACTTTCAACTCGTCATCCGCGACAAGGACGGCAACAAGCTCGACGTCCTCTCCTATCACGCACAATATGACATTGCAGACGACGCAGCCTACCGCTGCGCAATGGCCATGTATGCCTACTCTGTTTATATTGATGTTGCCCAGACGGCCGAACGGTTTGCCTCCTATCTGGCCGAGCACGGCAAGGAATGGCAGGATTCTGACATCTGGGACTATGACACGGTCTGGAGTCTCCGCAAACTGGACAGCCAAATTCTCCTGCATATCTCAAATCTCCCGGACGGCTCCACCGTGACCTTCTCCATGGACTGCGACACGCTCACCGTGACGTATGAGCCGGTCGATCTGGACAAACGGAAGGCCGCCATTGAGACGAAGCTGAACGCCGCCCTCGCGTCGGACATCGTGCGCGGCGATACCTACTGGTTCCCGCTGCGCGAGCTGGACGAGACGAGGCAGCAAGCCGCCCTCACGGCCTACACCGGCTATCTCGCCGCCAACTTCGACGCGCTGCTGGAAAACGGCGCGCTCGAAGACGACATCCGCTGGGAGCTTCTCGCGACGGCCTCCGGCGAAGGAAATCTCGTCCTCCGGAGCGACGAGACGCGCACGCCCTATTTCTACTGCTGCCTTTACTACCACGCCGAGACAGGCCACGTCGACGATTTCGACCCCCGCCTGATGTCCGCGCTGAAAGAAAGCAATGTTCAGGATCAAGAGCTGGCCCAGGCCGCACAGGTGACGTTTGCCGCCTACTTCCGCGGTCACTATGACGAGCTGGCGCCGCTCGGCATCTTCCGCTATGGCGCGCGCTGGACGATCCGCCTGACCGACGGTGACCTGTTCCTGGACGCTGAAACCTTGACCGGCAGCACGGAGCAATTCATCTTCACGCCGGACACCGGCCTTGTCCACCGCAGCGGCGAAGCGGCGGACGCGCCCGGCGCGTTCGAGTCCGTCTGGGTCGACTTCGCGGTGAACTGGCGGCTCGACTACCTGCCTGTCTGCTCCGAGGCGCTGTATCCCGAGAACAACGGCGTCCCGGACGCGGCCTCGGAATATCTGATGTGGCTCTATGCCACAAACATGGACTGGTTGAAGGCGCAGGGCTATATGGACGCCGACTGGGTGGAGACCACGATCAAGGCGCACTTCCCCATCCGCCGCCTCTCGATGGACGATCTGCCGAAGACGTGGGAGTTCCGCAATGGCCGCTACGAACCGGTCGCGACCGGCGTGAATCCGAAGCCCCTTGTCCGGCTCGATTCGCTCGAGGCCGACGTCTCGGACAAGCGCACCGTCTACACCGCGAAATACACCTTCTTCTCCGCCGGACACGAACTCGCCGACGACGCGGAATGGCAGCAGCTCCGGAGCAACATCCTCGCGGGCGACCTCTCCGGACTCTGGGAGGATCATGTCGATACCTTTGAATTCTACTTTGAGAGCGGCCAGCCCGTCTTCCTCTCGCACAGCGAGCTGATGATCTGCGCGTCCTACAATCAATCCATGCCGCTGCAGGCCGAAGAATTCACGCTGCCGCGCGCACTCCGCTTCGGTATGAGCTATGACGAGGCACTGCGGCTCTGCGGCAGCCATGCCGAAAATGAGGACAGCGGTGATGGCTGGAAAAGCTTCCAGTGCGAGGGCTATCGTTACGTCTTCTACGACGATGCGCTCTCCTGCGTCTACATCCGCAGCGTCGCCGACGGCGGCAACATGGAGCCGACTACGCCGATCTTCCGCGAAATTCACCTCGGCGAGAGCATCGAATCCGTTTTCGACAAATTCCCCTGTACCGACCGGGAGCTGAAGCAGTGGGAGCTCCAGACCGTCTATGACGACGGCGATGGGCACACCGCCGACCTGCAATTTGTGGCGAATAGCTTCTACGCGCTGCGCTTCTGCACGCCGGAGGGCTATACGGCCATGCTCACCTTCGCGCGTGCGGACAACACCGTCAAGTCTATCGATCTTTACGCGCCCGGCATGTAAGAAAGGCAACACCGCACAATTGCGTCGGCGCGCTTCGGTGGATCTTTTCCGCCAATTCATCGGTTTGAAAAATTTGAAATCCACAAAGGATGTCTGCATTTTCCAAGCCTCGCCTTGACGAAAAATCTCTCGCCGAATCTGCTTGTCGAATTGTGCGTTGCTGCCTTAAATTTTCCAAACTTTGCAACGAACTCCCTCCAAATTCGTCTACATTTGTGAGACTATATTTGGAGGGAGTTTATTATGAAACGAATTCTTGCGTTGCTCCTTGCGCTGCTCCTGTTCGCGGCCCTGACCGGCTGCTGGCCGCTGGAAGAGCAATACACGGAGAAACCAGTCATCTATCTCTACCCGGAGGCGGAAACGGACGTCACCGTCCGGCTCGACTATGTGGGCGACCTGACCTGCACCTACCCCGCCTACGACGGCGCATGGCACGTCACCGCCGCGCCGGACGGCACGCTGACTGACGAAAACGGCCAGACCTACCGCTACCTCTACTGGGAGGGCGTGGACAACGTCCAATACGACTTCTCGGAGGGCTTCTGCGTCCCCGGCGATAAGACCGCCGCGTTCCTGGAGGACGCACTCGCGCAGCTCGGCCTGACCCGCGCGGAGGCCAACGAGTTCATCATCTACTGGCTCCCGCAGATGGAACAAAACGCCTATAACCTCATCTCGTTCCAGCAGGAAACCTACACCGACGCGGCCCGGCTCACCATCACGCCGGAGCCCGACACGCTCATCCGCGTGTTCATGGCCTACCGCCCGCTGGAGAAAGCGGTAGAGATCGCACCGCAGACACTCACCGCGCCGGAACGCACCGGCTTCACCGCCGTCGAATGGGGCGGCGCGGAATGTAAATAAGAAAAGCCCCCGTCTGCTGCCGCAGACGGGGGTTTCGCAATTAAAATTACGGTTTTTTCATCATCTGCTGCGCGCAGGCGAGCATCCAGAAAAGACTGCCCGCGTAGATCAGCAGCTCGGAGAGGCCTGCGCCTGCGAGGCTGATCGCGCCGAACAGCACGCCCGTGAGCGAGAAGAAGGCGAGGCGGCGGCGCGCGCCGCGGTCAAAGCTGAACGCGCCGGCGTGGTAGCTGGCCAGCATGAACGAGATCATGGCGAACAGCGAGAAGCAGTAGTCGCCGATGGCGGGATTGATCTCCCAGTGGCGGAAGTCACGGAAGAGCTTGGCGACATAGAACAAAACGGCGAAGACATAGAAGGCCGCGGACGGCTTCTGCCCCTTCTGCCGCAGCACGGCTGCCGCGCCGAGACCGAAGCCCGCCAGAAGCCCGAGCAGGCTGATGAGCATCCGGAACACCGAGCCGCGGAAATCCAGCGCGCAGCCCGCGATCAGACCCGCCGCGCCGAGCAGGGAAAACGCCAGATCCTGCCGGCAGGGGCTGTAGACCTCGGCATACGCGGCGTGCTTTTCCAGACTCACCGCGGCCAGCGCGAAGACAAGCACCATCAGAACGCTGAAGGCGACGACCGGGACGCTGCTGCCGCCGGAAAGCTGCGCCGTGCGGAAAAAGTATCCGGCAATGGCGGCCAGGATCGCGGCGTACAGAACGCCGATCAGGCCGGGCTTTCGTTTCATAAGCAGTCCTCCCCGTGAGCAATATTATCATATAGTATAGCACACCCGGGACGCAAAAGACACCCGGGACGCGGGATTTTTTGCGAATTTTTCGCGCTGCAGTCGAATTTGGGCGGCGCGGGGCGAAAAAAGCAGAAAATATCTGCCCGATCGGCAGGAAAATTCGGATTTTCTCCTTGCTTTTTCCGGCAGCGGATGCTATAATACAAGCATCTTGATAGTATTTTACTTGAGAGTGGGGAATGTTTCCCCACTCTTTCTTGCTGGTAAGGGGGTTTTTTCTTGAAGGTTACCGAACAGGTGGCGCAGTTCGCCGAGCCTGTCGTGCAGGCGCACGGCTGTACGCTCTGGGACGTGGAATATGTCCGCGAGGGCGGAGAGTGGTTTCTGCGGCTGTACA
>USLX01000083.1 GCA_900555665.1 uncultured Eubacteriales bacterium
TATAAAGCCCTTCTAGGGCTTATTCAAGCCTCCGGCTTAGCCGGAGGTTTTGACTCTTTGGAGGGGGATTGGGGTGCTCCCCGGCCCTCATCCGGCACTTCGGGCCACCTTCCCCCAGGGGAAGGCTTTCCGCTGGGGCGGGGGCTCCCCCAGTCAGCCTTTGGCTGACAGCCCCCTCTTGAAGAGGGGGCCTTTGGTGCGGGGTGGTTCCAGTTGTTTTTGACCGGTCGATGGGTGTCGGCTGGTTTTTTTACGCCGATTTTACATTCGTGCGCTTTTGCATTTTACGAGCGGGCGGTATGCTCATAACCGTAGACAGGAAGTCAAAGAAATGAAATGCAAAGGAGAAATTCAAAATGAAAAAGATCATTGCACTGCTGCTTGCGCTGACTTGCGCGCTGGCGCTGTTTGCCGGCTGTGCAGCAAAGACCACTTCGAATGACACGGCTGCGGACACCTCCGCGGCAGACACCAAACAGGACGCAGCGGCCGACACGGCGGCTTCCGATCCCAAGCAGGATGCGGCCCCGGCCAGCAAGGAACTTTCCGGCACGGTTGCGACCGACGGCTCCACCTCGATGGAGAAGGTCATCGGCGCACTGGGCGAAGCGTTCATGGCGGAAAACCCCAACGTGACGTTCACCTATAACCCGACCGGCTCCGGCTCCGGCATCCAGGCTGTGAGCGAAGGGCGCTGCGACATCGGCCTGTCCAGCCGCGCGCTGAAGGACGAAGAAAAGGCTTCCGGACTGAAGGAAACCGTGGTGGCTCTCGATGGCATTGCCATCATCGTGAACCCGGAAAACCCCGTCTCGGACCTCGATGTTGAGACGATTGCGAAGATCTACACCGGCGAGATCACCAACTGGAAGGATGTTGGCGGCAACGACGCGGAGATCGTGCTGATCGGCCGTGAAGCCGGCTCCGGCACGCGCGACGGCTTCGAGTCCATCACCGGCACCAAGGACGCCTGCCAGTACCGGCAGGAGCTGACCTCCACCGGCGACGTGATCGCCACGGTTGCGCAGAATCCGGACGCCATCGGCTATGCCTCGCTCTCCGCAGTCAAGGACACCGTCAAGGCGCTGACCGTCGGCGGCGTGGCCCCGAGCGAAGAGACCGTGAAGGATGGCAGCTATGTGGTGCAGAGACCGTTCGTATTGGTCACGAAGGACGGCGAGGCCCTCAGCGAAGCGGCGCAGGCCTTCTATGACTACGCGCTGGATGCGGCCCAGGCGGAGCTGATCGGCAAGGCCGGTGCGGTTGCGGGGAACTAAAGCTTAGAACAAGGAGGCGGCCTCCCATCGGCCGCCTTTTTGGCCGTATGTGAGGAAATTGTGATGAAACGAGGAAAAAATCTGGTTGAGACCGTGATTCACGGAATCTTCCTGCTGTTTGGGCTGATCGCGGTCGGCTGCGTGCTGGTGATCACGGTTTATCTGGTACTATCCGGGATTCCGGCCATCCGGAAGATCGGGCTGATTCCGTTTTTATTCGGGAAGACCTGGGCGTCGACGGCGGCGGAGCCGCAGTACGGTATCCTGCCGTTCATTCTGACAAGTATCTACGGCACGGCGGGGGCCATCGTGCTCGGTGTGCCGGTGGGCTTTTTGACGGCGGTATACCTTGCCAAGCTTGCGCCAAAGGGCGTGAAGAGCGCGATGCAGGCGGCGGTGAGTTTGCTGGCGGGCATCCCGTCGGTGGTGTACGGCCTGGTCGGGATGCTGGTGCTGGTGCCCGGCATCCGCAAGGTGTTTCATCTGCCGGATGGCGCGAGCTTGCTGGCTGCGATCATCGTGCTGGCGGTGATGATTTTGCCGTCGATCATCAAGGTCTCGGTCACGGCGCTCGAGGCCGTGCCGCGCGAATATGAGGATGCGTCGCTGGCCCTCGGGGCCACGCCCATCGAGACGTATTTCAAGGTGTCTGTCCCGGCGGCGAAGAGCGGCATTGCCGCGGCGGTCGTGCTCGGTGTGGGCCGCGCGATCGGCGAGGCCATGGCCGTCATGATGGTCTCGGGCAATGTGGCCAATATGCCGAGCCTGTTCCAGAGCGTCTGCTTCCTCACGACGGCGGTCGCCAGCGAGATGTCCTATTCCAGCGGCTTGCAGCGGCAGGCGCTGTTCTCCATCGCGCTGGTGCTGTTCCTGTTCATCATGCTCATCAATGCGGCGCTGAACTTTTTCCTGAAGCGCGGAAAGGAGCAATGACATGCAGACGAAATTACCGCTCCGGCGGCGGGGGTATATCGGCGTGATGCGGACATTGATGTATGTTTCCGCGGGGCTGACAGCGGCGTTGGTGCTGTTTTTGATTGGCTACGTGCTTAGGCGCGGCGTGCCGAACATCACATGGGAGCTGCTCTCCACGGCGCCAAGCTATCTGGAGGATCGGATCGGCATTTTGCCGGACATTTTGAACACGCTGTATCTGGTGATGGCAACGATTTTGTTTGTGCTGCCGCTTGGCGTGTGTGCGGCGATCTATTTGAATGAGTACGCGGCGAACAAAAAGGTTGTTGCGGCGATTGAATATGCGGCAGAGACGCTCTCGGGCATTCCGTCGATCATCTACGGCCTGGTCGGCATGCTGATCTTCTGCAAGAATGGTACGTCGCTGATTGCGGGGGCGTGGACGCTGACGATTATGAATCTGCCGACGGTGATGCGCACGACGCAGGAGAGCCTGAAAACCGTACCGCAGAGCTATCGCGAGGGCGCGTTCGGCCTCGGGGCCGGGAAGTGGCGCGTGATCCGGACGGTGGTCATGCCGGGGTGCGTAGACGGCGTGATCACAGGGTGCATCCTCTCTGTGGGACGCATTCTCGGCGAGTCGGCGGCGCTGCTGTTTACGGCGGGCTTTGCCCACGCGCTCAGCGGACTTTGGCGCGGACTGCACAGCGCGGGCGCGACGCTGACGGTGGCCCTTTATGTCTACGCGAAGGAACAGGGCGAGTTTGGCGTGGCGTTTGCCATTGCGGCCATCCTGATGGTGCTTGCACTGCTCATCAATCTGGCGGCGAGTCTGGTATCCCGCTATTTCAGGAGGAAACAACAGCTATGAACAGCATTCTTTCCGCAAAACATCTGAATCTCTGGTATGACAGCCATCAGGCGCTGACGGATATCTCCATCGAGATTCCGGAAAAGAGCATCACGGCGCTCATCGGGCCGTCGGGCTGCGGCAAGTCGACATTTTTAAAGACACTCGACCGAATGAACGATCTGGTGCCCGGCGTCAAGATCGAGGGCGACGTGACGTATCGGGGGCAGGACATCTACGCGCCCGGCACGGACGTCAATGAGCTGCGGCGGCGGATCGGCATGGTCTTCCAGAAGCCGAATCCCTTCCCCATGAGCATCTACGACAATATTGCCTATGGTCCGCGGACGCATGGCGTGCGAAACCGGGCGAAGCTCGACGAGATTGTGGAGCGGTCACTTCAGGGCGCGGCCATCTGGGACGAGGTGAAGGACCGGCTGAAAAAGAACGCGCTGGGCCTCTCCGGAGGACAGCAGCAGAGGCTTTGCATTGCGCGGGCGCTGGCTGTGGAGCCGGAGGTGCTGCTCATGGACGAGCCGACGAGCGCGCTCGACCCGATTTCAACCTCAAAGATCGAAGAACTGGCGATGGAGCTGAAGGAGAAGTATACGATCGTCATTGTCACGCACAACATGCAGCAAGCTGTCCGCATTTCGGACAATACTGCCTTTTTCCTGCTGGGCGAGCTGGTGGAATACGGCGGGACGGAGCAGATTTTCTCCAATCCGCATGAGAAACGGACAGAAGATTACATCACGGGGAGGTTCGGATAATGAGAAGCCGGTTTGACGAGCAGCTGGGGCTGCTCAATCGTGAGCTGATCGAGATGGGGGCCCTCTGCGAGGAG
This sequence comes from uncultured Eubacteriales bacterium, assembly GCA_900555665.1. Taxonomy (GTDB): domain Bacteria; phylum Bacillota; class Clostridia; order Oscillospirales; family Oscillospiraceae; genus CAG-170. The sequence goes on from USLX01000083.1 coordinate 3,890, forward strand.
GTCATTGCGTTGGCCGCCAAGGCGATGGGGGACGGCGATGTGGCGCTGGCCAGAAAGGTCGGGCCGCTGGACGCGGAAATTGATCGCAAGGAGCGCGACATTGAATCGCTCTGCCTGAAGCTGCTGCTTCAGCAACAGCCGGTCGCACGCGATTTGCGGCAGATCTCGGCGGCGCTGAAAATGATCACGGACATGGAGCGGATCGGCGATCAGGCCGAGGATATCGCTGAAATTGTCACCTTCCTGAGCGGACGTCACCCGGAAAACAGCGAACTGATGCGGGAAATGGCCCGCGCAACGATTAAAATGGTGACAGACAGTGTTGATGCTTTCGTAAAACATGATATACTGTTAGCAGAGCAGGTTGTGCGGGATGACGATGTGGTCGACCGGTATTTTGACCAGGTCAAGCGCCGCCTCATCGAAAAGATTGCGGCGGAGCCGGATGACGGCGAATACGCACTCGATCTGCTCATGATCGCCAAATATTTTGAGCGCATCGGGGATCACGCGACCAACATTGCCGAGTGGGTGATGTTTTCCGTGACGGGCGTGCATAAGGAGGATGAACGATGATCTGGTGTGTGGAGGATGACGCCAGCATCCGCGACATTGAAGTATATGCCCTGCAGACGACGGGCTTTGCCGCGCGCGGCTTTGAGGACGGCACCAGCTTTTGGGAGGCCCTGCAGGGAGAAGAGCGACCGGAGCTGGTCGTGCTCGACGTGATGCTCCCGGGGGTGGACGGCATGGAGCTGCTGCGCCGGATGCGCGCGGACGCGCGCCTGGCGGAGATCCCCGTCGTCATGGCGACGGCCAAGGGCGCGGAATATGACAAGATCCAGGGGCTCGACCTTGGCGCGGACTACTATCTCACAAAACCCTTCGGGGTGATGGAGCTGGTGTCCTGCGTGAAGGCCGTGCTGCGGCGCGTCCAGCCGAGGGCTGTGGAGCATCTGCTCAAGGCGGACGGTCTGCTGGTCAATCTGGACGAGCACACGGTTTCGGTGGACGGGGCGCGCGTGGAGCTGACCTACAAGGAGTTTGAGCTGCTGCGCCTGTTTCTCTCGCATCCCGGTGTCGCGTGGACACGGGAGAGGCTGATGGAGCAGGTCTGGGGGACGGATTATTGCGGCGAGACGCGAACCGTCGACATGCACATCCGCACGCTCCGGCAGAAGATTGCGCCCTATGGCGAACAGATCGAGACAATTCGCAATGTGGGCTACCGCTGGGGGACGAGAGCATGACAAAAAAAATCCTTCGTTCCATCGTCCTCGTCGCGGGGACGGTGCTTTTGGCCAGCGTGGTGATTATTATGGGGTGTCTCTACGAGTATTTCGGGTCGCTGCAGGAGACGCAGCTCCGGGATGAGCTGGGGCTGGCCGCGGTTTTGACGGAAGCGCGCGGCGAGGAGGGGCTGCGGCAGGTCGACGCCAGCCGGTTCCGCCTGACCTGGATCGATGCGGACGGCAAGGTGCTTTTTGACACCGATACCGACGCCAGCACGCTGGAAAATCACGCGGCGCGCGCCGAGGTGGAACAGGCAATGGAGAACGGCTCGGGCGAGAGCATCCGCTATTCTACCACGTTTTTGGAGAAGACGATTTACTGCGCAAAGCGTCTGGCGGACGGCACGGTGCTGCGTATTTCGCGCAGCCATGCGACCGTCGGTGTGCTGCTGCTCGGGATGATGCAGCCCATTTTGCTGGTGCTGATTGCGGCGCTGGTGCTCTCGGCCATTCTGGCCCGGCGTCTGTCGCGGCGGATTGTGGAGCCGCTCAACAATCTGGATCTCGACCATCCGCTGGACAACAACGCCTATGAAGAGCTCGCGCCGCTGCTCGGCCGTATCGGGCGGCAGCACAAGCAGATCACCGATCAGGTGCGCGAACTGCGCCGGAAAACAGACGAATTTGCCCAGATCACGGGGAATTTGCAGGAGGCGCTTGTGCTGCTCGATGAGCGCGGATATGTTTTGAACCTCAATCCCGCGGCCCAGCGCCTGTTTGGCGTGGACGGGGGGTGCGTGGGACAGGATTTTCTGGTTGTCGACCGCAGCCGCGAGATGGATGCCGCTGTGGCGCATGCGCTCTCCGACGGGCACAGCGAGCTGCGCAGCGAACATGGAGGCCGGATCTGGCAGTTTGACATCAGCCGCATCGACTCGGGCGGCGTGTCTGTGGGCGCGGCGCTGCTGGGCTTTGACATCACCGACCGGGAGAACGCCGAGCAGACCCGGCGCGAGTTCACCGCCAATGTCTCGCACGAGCTGAAAACGCCGCTGCAGGGCATCATCGGCAGCGCCGAGCTGCTCGAGAGCGGCATGGTCAAGGAAGAGGACGTCCCGCGCTTCGTCGGCCACATCCGTGACGAGGCGCAGCGCCTCGTCACGCTCATCGGCGACATCATCCGTCTCAGCCAGCTCGACGAAGGCGTCGATGTGCCGCGGGAAAACTGCAACCTGCTTGCCATTGCGCAGGAGGCCGCGCGGGATCTGGAGCCGGCCGCCGAAAAACGGAATGTGTCGCTGCGCGTGGAGGGCGATGCAGCGCAGATGAGCGGCGCGCGCCGGCTGCTCTACGAGATCATCTACAACCTCTGCGACAACGCGATCAAGTATAACCGCGAGGGCGGGAGCGTCCGCGTGCGGGTAGAGAGCCGGGAAGAGAGCGTGGCTGTCAGCGTAGAGGACACCGGCATCGGCATTGCGCCGGAGCATCAGGGACGCATTTTTGAGCGGTTTTATCGCGTGGACAAGAGCCATTCCAAGGCCTCCGGCGGAACGGGGCTGGGGCTGTCGATCGTCAAGCACGCGGTGGCCTACCACAACGGAAAGATCGAGTTGAAAAGCGAGCCCGGCGTGGGGACGCGGATCACGGTGACGTTCCCAAAGTGAGGAGTTCGGAAAAATGATAAAAAATCCACTGTATCGGTTGATACAGTGGATTTTTGAGACTGTCAAAAAACGATAAAATGCAGCTCCGCAATAGAGCAGCGGGGATAGA
>USLX01000084.1 GCA_900555665.1 uncultured Eubacteriales bacterium
GGTTACGCCAAAGGCGGAACCTTTCTGATGAAAGAATTTAATCAGAAAATAGTATCAGATGCCGTAAAGCGGTGAAAACAGGATTTGCGAACCGCGATTTTTGTGCTAAAATAAGGGTGCCGGGAGGATATGCGATGGAAGTATGGAGTGTCACCGATCCGCTGTTTCGGGAATATGGCCGCATTGTGGAGGGGCTGCCCGCTGCATCGCGTCTGCTTGCGCGCCTCGCCGCGCTCACGCCGGTGCCGGAGGGCGTGGAATATGTCGCCTCAGACGCAGCGCTCGAGGCCCTGCCGGAGGCAGCGTGGCTGCGCGAACATGTCTTCGGCGGCATGCCCATTCAGCTCGGCTGGTGCAACGGCCATAACAGCCGCCTGAACTGCCTGGAATACCATCGTGACAGCGAGGTGGACGCCGGGGCAACGGATCTCATCCTCCTGCTTGCCAAGCGGGAGCAGATCGTGGCGCACAGCCTCGACACATCAAAGGTGCGGGCATTTTTCTGCCCCGCCGGGACGATCGTTGAGCTCTATGCCACCACGCTGCATTATACGCCCTGCGGGGTATCGCCGGATGCGGGCTTTCAGATGCTCTGCGTCCTGCCGCGCGGCACAAACGGAGAAAAGCCTGCCATTTCTGCCCAAAGTGCGGAGGATTCGCTCCTCTTCGCCTGCAACAAATGGCTTCTGGCCCATCCGGAGAGCGCGGAGGCAGCCCAGGGCGCGCACATCGGCCTGACCGGCCCGAATCTCGATCTCGGCAAGGAAAAACTGGATTTTAAGGGGTGCAGATAAACTATGGCAATCGTAAACATTGGTTCCATGAACATCGACAAGGTCTATGGCGTTGAGCAGTTCGTCACTGCCGGCGAAACCATCTCCGCCACGTCCTATTATGAAAACTTCGGCGGCAAGGGCCTCAACCAGAGCGTGGCCATCGCCAGAGCCGGCGCAAAGGTCTTCCACGCGGGCGCCGTCGGCACCGACGGGCAGTGCCTTCTGGACTTTTTGCAGGACAGCGGTGTCGATACCTCGCTCATCCGCCGCGCGGATGTGAAGCAGGGCAACGCGCTGATTCAGGTCGATACCAACGGACAAAACTGCATCATCGTCTACGGCGGCTCCAATGCCGAGGTGACGAAGGAAGATGTGGACGCGGTGCTCTCGCACTTCCGGCCGGGCGACTATCTCGTCCTGCAAAACGAGACTTCCAGCCTGGCCTACGCGGTCGATGCCGCCTACGCGCGCGGCCTTTGCACGGTTTTGAATGCCTCCCCCGTCAATGAGAAGCTGAAGGACGTCGACCTCGGCAAGCTCGGCTGGCTCATGGTCAACGAGATCGAGTGCTGCCTGCTCGCCGGGGAAGAAGAGCCCCGCCGGGCCTTCGAGGTGCTGACGCAGAAATATCCGAATCTCGGCGTCCTGATGACGCTGGGTGCCGAAGGTGCCTGGTGCGCGAAAAACGGCGAAACATTCCGTCAGCCCGCCTTCCGCGCCAAAGCCGTCGATACCACCGCGGCGGGCGATACCTTCACCGGCTTCTTCATCGGCAGCCTGGAAAACGGAAAGCCGCTGCCGCAGGCACTGAAAACTGCGGCGATGGCCGCGTCCATTGCCATCACGCGCCCCGGCGCCGCCCCCTCAATCCCCGGGATTGCGGAAGTCGAAGAGGCACTCGCGCGCGCGTAACGCAAAAAGGCCGTCCGGAACTTAAATAAGTTCCATCCCCACAGGACAGCATGGCAGCTTGCCGTGCTGTCCTGTTTTGCGTCCTCCGGGCTTTTCATACTATTTTCTGATTAAATTCTTTCATCAGAAAGGTTCCGCCTTTGGCGTAACCGATTCCGTGATTTTGATAAAATCACGGAATCTCGTCTCATAATGATCTTCCTATTAAAAACTTCCATTCCATGAATGAAAGTTTTTAATTGAATATCAGTATCAGGGATCCACCGAAGGCCCCGCCGATTACGCGGCCCGGCCTGCTGGCGCGAGTTTGCCGATCTTTCGGCTCCGAGCTGCGCGTGGGATAAGTCCTTTCGGGATTGCGAAAACCCCGCAGAGGCGTCGGCCTCTGCGGGGCAGCGGATTTGTACGATCCCTGCGGCCATGAAACATCGCGCGTCCGCCGCTTCCGGCGCAGCCGGCCTTTGCGAAAACCGGCCGCTGCAAATTGGGATCGTTTGTGGAGCGCTTCTCTCAAGCCGTGGGAGCCTCTACCGGCACGGCGGGGCAGACAGGCGTGCCGTCTTTCAGCAGGAAGAGGCGGATTGCCGCGCTGTTCTGGGCCAGCGAGATCGTCCCCGCCTCTGTCAGCGTCCGCGCCTGTATCATCCGCCCGCCTGCATCATAGCAGGCCGCGATCAGCGTCCGGCCGCCAAAGTCCCCTGTGACACGCAGCGTATTGCGCTGCGGCCAATAGCGCCACGTCAGCCCGCCGATCTCACCCGGAACGGCGTCGCTCTTCACCGTAATCGGGATCTCCAGCGCCGCATACCGCGTCGTGATACCGCTTTGCATGCCGCCGGCCCCATCCGATTCGTTGTGATACATCTTAAGCGCCCCGCCAAACGCCGCAGAGACTGCCGCGTCGTCCTCCTGAATCGCAGTTTCGGGGAACGAGAGCGCCTTCGTCACGTCGCGCTTCACACCGTTGGCAAATTCTCCTGTCACGGCCAGGCCCTCCGGCGCAAACATCTCACCCGCCTTATATTCCGTTTTCTTCGGCTTGGCCGAGACTGTCATGCCCTTCAGTGCGCTTCCGAAGGCCATCAGGTGCGCGGAGTCGTTTTTGAAGTAGAGCGTGCCGTTTTCATCCGCAATCGGGCTGCAAATGCAGAACTGTGCCTGCGCTCCGACCGGAGAGAAGAGTGCGTATGCAGCGGAAATCCCGGCCTCCATCGTAACATAGCCCGCGTCCGCCTCGCGCTGATTCGCACTGTCGCGCAGGACGCGCATCGTGCCCGGCGTATCGTTCTCAAAGAAATAGACATAGACGTAGCCCGTTTCCGCTTCGTAGGCGGTGGTCAGCAAGCCGCTGGTCTGCGGATAACCCTTCGTCGGGACGGTGTAGGCAATGGACATCTCACCGCTAAGATCAATCACCGTGATATTGTGCCCCGAGTATGTGCCGAACTGGCTGCTCCCGCTCACACCGATATAGGCCCGGCCTTGGTAGACGACCGGCGTCGACGTGCTCATCGGGGTGCCGCCGGTGCTGTTTTCCAGCGGAAGCGCCCGGCAGGCGGTAATCTTCCAGCTGCCGTCGGTCTGCCCGAGCGTAAGCTGAATGAAGTCGCCGCCCTTGCTGGTCGCGTAATAGGCGTCTGTCGCGCTGTCATAGCAGATGGAGCTGCGCACATCGCCGCGGATTCCGCTCCGTCCGTCCAGCTTTTCGCCGGTTTTGGCGTCCAACAGCAAAATCTGCCCGCTTGTATGGTCATAGCCGGCCTCGCCGTCGTCCGTGCCGACCAGCAGGAGCCCGTTTTGCACGCATGCCCCGGCCCAGTAGAACCCGCCGGTCTGCACATGCCGCCAGGAGGCGCATTTTGCCTCGTCCGTCCGTTCCGGGTTCTCGTCGGTGAGCGAGAGGCAGACAAAGCTGGCGTCGCGCGTCTCGCTGTTCCAGAAGCCGGTGTAGGCGTAGCCGTCCGCGACCGTAATCGGGCAGTTGGCCTGGCCGCGGAGCGGGTCGGTGTAGATCCAGAGGGAATCCAGTGTCACCGCGTCAAATGCCTGCACGCGCCCGTTGGAGAGCCCGACGAGCAGCATACCGTCGGCATAGGTCGGCCCGTTGATGGCAAAATCGGACGTGCCGGCCATGGTTCCGGATTGGATGGTTTCTCCGGTGTCTTTGTCCACGCGGTAGATCTGATTTCCGGCATAGACGATCAGCTCCCCGTTCACCAGAATCGGATTGCTCACCGCATTGCTGGAATGTCCGCTGCCGAATGGCGCGGCCCAATAGAGCGTCCCCTCCTCCGCCTGGATTGGAGCCGGTGCATCTGTCACGGCGTTGTTGCCGGAATTGCCGCGGAAATCCGGCCATTTCGCTTCCAGATCATGTGTCAGTCCGTCCGGCTTCGCGGTCTCCAGGGCAATCGTCACCCTGTCCGGATCTGGCTGCGCCATTCCGCAGAAGGTCAATACGCCGTCTGCCAGCGTCAGCGCGCCGCTCTGCCCGACGTACCCGGCCTTTGTGATTGCGCACTGATAGGTGAAACCCTCAGAGAGTGCAAACGCATTGCCGTCCGGCCAGACGCGGTTGCCGCTGGTGGGCTCGTAGAGATAGATCAGCGCATCCGACGGCGTTACCTCGAAGCAGACCTGCTTCGTCTCCGCCTTGCGGACCTGAATCGTGTAGACGGTCTGCGCGCCGGGGGCGTATTCGTTTGTCAGTACGATGCGGATGCGCTCCTCTCCGCTGCCGCCGTGCAGCGGCACGGAGATCTGCCCGTTTTCCGGAACGAGGCGGTCGTTTACGCAAATTACATAGCCCCTGCCGCCATCGCCGTACTTCACCGGCCCCGAAGGCGCCTGCAGCACAAGATCCAGTGATCCGGCCGCTGCCGGCACCCGCACGGAATAGTCCGTCTCCGCACGGGCGTAGCCGGTGGTGGTTCCGTCGCTGCGGTAGAGCGGCACGGCCTCGCCGGCCCGCGAAACGCGCATGCCGCGCAGATTGAGCTTCCGTTGCAGCTCCACCTCATAGTCCACATAGTCCGTCACGTCGTTGCCGCTGTCGTGCCGCGCCACGCGGAAGGTTAAGGTGTTGCCGTGTCCGCTGCCGGAGAGCAGCACCTCTGGCAGCCTGGTGCCGGTCAGTTTGCCGCTCGTCAGCGCAGCTTCTGCCGCAGGGAGTTCCCCCCTGCTCGCGCTCTGAACGGGGTAGATTGCCGCAATTCCGTTCTGCGTTGCCGTGGCCCAGACATAGACCGCGTTCGTTGCATCCGAAATGGTGGCGGTATAGCGGTGTGTTTCCGCCGCAAATGTGGGGGAGATGGCAAGGCCACCCTTGTTGTCGGAGCGTTCTCCGGCGCCGAACGCCAGCGCCTCCAGCCAGTCCCCAGCCGTCACCTTGACCAGGTAGGTGCTCTCCGTGTCAGAATCGGCATCTGCGAGAAACGTCTTTTTCGTGTGATAATAGGTGTTTTTCGTTGCAACATAGGAGTATTCCTCATCCGGCACCAGGGTGTAGATGTAGACCATCGTCCCGCCAAGATCCCGTTCCGAGGTAAAGCCGAGCACCTCACCGTTCTTGTTCCGAACCTCCAACGTGTCGGCGTCCACCAGCGTGAACCTGGCGCTCTTTCCCGCGCTTGGCAGGACGTTTACGGTGTAGAGCGTCGTATATCCGCCGGAGGACACCGTAATCAAAACCTTGGTGTCACCCTCGATCGGAACGGATACGTTCCCGTCCGTATCCGGGGAATATTGTAGGGTACCGGCACTTACAGAAATCTCACTTCCGGCTGTTGTGGCTTCTAACTGAAACTTTACTTCGTCCGTTTCCACGATTTTATAGGTATATTCCTGCGTCAGAGGGGAAAACGGGAGGTCTGCGGCCTGCACGGTTCCGCCTGCGTTTTCCATGCGCAGCGACTGCAGCGTCGGCACGCGGGCCAGCACGAGCTTTAGCTCCATGCTTTGCACGCACGCCCCGCTGCTCTGCGTGTCTTCGCCCTCCACAGGACGCAGTCGGAAGACGATCTCATTGCCCGCCGTGCCCAGCCGGACAGCATCCGACAGACTCGTCGTTTTGCTTGCGGCCGGAAATGCCTGCTCCGTGACCATGCTTCCGTCCGCCTTCCGGTAAGAAACCGTCAATGCCAGCGCAGGCACCCCGTTGGCTTTGGCTACATACGGATAAAGCTCCCCAGCGAACGCATCCGGGATCTGCGCGACTACCGTGTGCGCCTCGTTTTTCTCGGTGACGCACAAACCATCCTTGAAGCGATTTCCGTCCTCGGCATCCATGCTCTCGTAGGTGCGCGAGAGTTGGAATCCTGCCTCGTCGAACCAGTTCCCGGTGGGCAGTGTCAGGGTAACATTGTCCGTTCCGGGAACAGCTACTTTTTCGCAGCTCGCAATGCGGTTTTCGGCTCTGGCCTGAATGGTATAGATCCCTCTTGGCAGCGAAAGCCGGTCGCCGTCTGTGGAAAATTCAAGGCCATATTCATTGATTGCCGTGACGCTGCAATTCGCCTCCGAGACTGTGACAGTGACGTCAAACGTTGTGGAAAGAGCTGCTTTATAGTCTTCAATTGCCGATTTCAGGCGTGTTGCGTGAGTCGCGGCGTCGCCGTCCGAGATGCAGGGGTAGGCCGCCAGCGCGGCCTGATAGGCATCCGCTGCGGCGTTTTTTACGTCGGCAGCTTCCTCCAAATAATCGGCCATGCTCTGCATCAAAGCCATCCGTCCGGCTGCCAGAGAGGCCTCACGATCTTCGGTAAAAAATAGAAAATGCACCGAGTTCGCGGGCACCAGCATGGACGTTGAACTTGAAAAATCTCCAAAATAGAGATAATTCCCAAAGGTGCCTTGGATGGCGGTGACAAAGCGGTTGTCGTCGAAGGTCAGCGCGATCCCGGCGTTAGTCAGCGCCTCTGTGATTGTTTGATCAGAGGAATATGGAATTTTTTGCGGAGAAACCACGAGCGTTTCGGAGGTTTCTGCAGAGAAATAGAAATAATTTTCGCCATCCACAGCCATCGCGGTAAACGGGAGGCAGGAGAGGAGCATTGCAAATAAGAGCAATGCGGAGATGAGTCGTTTGAGTTTCATAGGGTACCTCCCATCAGTAGAGACAATTCAGCCACTTAAGGTGCAGCTTTCTGGGCCATTTTGTGTTGGTTTTGAGCAAAT
>USLX01000085.1 GCA_900555665.1 uncultured Eubacteriales bacterium
CGTTGATGGAGTCGGGGTCGGTATAGACGGTGAAGCAGCCCTCTTCCGGCTGGAAGTCGGCGGCACCGGCATCGAGCGCGTCCATCATGACGGCATCCTCATCCAGATCTTCTTCCTCATTGTCGATCACGATGACGCCCTTTTTGTCGAACGCCCAGCTGACGCAGCCGTTGACGCCAAGGCTGCCGCCGTATTTGTCGAAATGGTGGCGGATGTTGCCGGCGGTACGGTTGCGGTTGTCGGTCATGGTTTCGACGATGACGGCGATGCCGCTCGGGCCGTGGCCTTCGTAGGTGATGGCTTCGTAGCTGTCGCCCTGGCCGGCGGAGGCCGCCTTTTCGAGGACGCGCTTGATGTTGTCGTTCGGCATGTTGGCCGCCTTGGCCTTGGTGATGACGGTGGCGAGGCGGGAGTTATAGGCCGGATCGGCCACGCCGCCGCCCTCTTTGACCGCGACGATCATTTCCTTGGAAATTTTCGTGAAGGCCGCAGCGCGCTTGGCGTCCTGTGCGCCCTTGGTTTTCTGGATGTTATGCCACTTGGAATGTCCGGACATGGAGTTTCTTCCCTTCGTATCAGTTTTCTACCCTATATCTTAGCATAGGTGGGCGGTAAAAATCAACCAAAAAATTGGATTTCGTCGTGATGCAGCGCAGATTTCAGAATGCGAAGCTCCGGAAACTGCTCACGCAGGCGCAGCGCCAGGACATCGCAGACCGGGTTTTCCGTTTCAAAGTGGCCGGCGTCGATGAGATTCAGCCCGCGCCAGGGGGCTTCTTCGAACTGGTGATATTTGAGGTCGGCGGTTACGAAGGTATCGCAGCCCGCCGCGAGCACTTCGTCGATTGCGCTGCCGCAGCTGCCGCCGCCGACGGCGACATAGCGCACGGGGCGGCCTGCATCGGCAAAGCGGAGGCCGGGGCAGGCGAGGGCCGAGCGGACGAAGGTGGCAAAGCTGGAAAGATCGGTCTGCGCCGTTTCGCCGGCGCGGAGCAGGCCATAGGGGCGGCCTTCGGCGTCTTCGCCGGCGGGGCTCAGGACGCGGACGTTTTCCAGCTCCAGCTTTGCACTCAGCGCGTCGTTGACGCCGCCGGGGGCGCAGTCGAGATTGGTATGGAGGTTGATGGCGGAAATGCCGTGCTCGATGAGCTCCAGAATGGAGCGGCCGGCGAGCGTCGTCTCATTGATGGCGCGCGGGGCGTCGAAAAAGAGCGGATGGTGCGTCACGATGCACTGCGCGCCGACTTCCACGGCCTCGGCGATCACATCCGGCAGGGGATCAAGCGCGACGAGCACCGTCTCCACCTCGGTGGAGAAGCGGCCGCAGAGGAGGCCCACATTGTCCCAGTCGCCCATCTTCATATGCTCCGGTGCGAAGGCGAAGAGGGCGTCATAAATTTCTTGTACCGTTCTCATAGTTGTTCCTCATTTCTTCGACTTCTTCAAGAGCCTGACGGTAGTAGGCCAGGCGCTCGGGACGGGGATGTTCGGCAGCGGTCAGGCCTTCGACGCTGCGGCGGAGGGCAGCTTCGATGCGCTGCAGGTAGGCCCCGAGCAGCGGTGAGGCGCTCTGGAGCAGCCAGGGCGAGACATACTGCGCGCCGGGCGTGAGGGGCGTGCCGGGGCCGGGGTGGGCGCGGAGGACGGTATAGAGAAATTTTCCGTCCTGGACGAGCTGCTCGCATTCGATGGCAAAGGCATGTTCGCCAAGCCAGCGGCGCAGCTCCTGCCCGGCGGACTGCGGCTGCAAGATCAGTGTATAGTCCTTTTCGTGCAGCCAGGGGCAGGCGGACAGGATCTCGACGATCAGATCGCCGCCCATGCCCGCGCAGACGATGGTGTCGGCCTCGTCGGGGCCGATCTGCGCGAGGCCGTTTGACAGGCGGAAGTCCATCTGAGCGGCGAAGCCGAACTTCGCCGCGTGCAGCTTTGCTGCCTGCAGGGGCTGCGGGCGGAGGTCGGCGGCGAGGACGTATGAGGCCCGGCCGGTTTGCAGGAGGTGGAGGCCCAGGTAGCCGTGGTCGGTGCCGATGTCGGCCACGCGCGCACCCGTCGGCACCAGCTGCGCACAGAGCAGAAGGCGGCTGGAAATTGGAATTTTCATAGGTTCTCCATTTACTCAAAAAAGCGGCCAAAAGGCCGCTTTTTGCTGAATACCGTTAAATTACTTGTTTGCTTCCTCGTTCGCTTCGATGAAGCGGTTGACCTGGGCGAGGAAGGCGTCACAGTCGACACCGTGCACCATGCAGGCCTCTTCTACGGTTTCACCGCGGGAGGAGGGGCAGCCGAGGCAGTGCATGCCGATGGCCATGAACAGCGGAGCGGTCTCCGGCGCGATATCCAGCACGTCGCCGATGATGGTGTTCTTTTCAATCTTTGCAGCCATAAAAATGACCTCCTGTTAGTATTCTGTAATTAGTATACCCAATTGTTTGACAAATTGCAAGCCTTAGCGCATCAAACCGACACAGTCGTAATAGGGTTTCGTCGCGATGAGATCCTTGTGCTCCTTGAACTTGTCGTGTGTCAGGGTGATGACGGCGTAATCGCACGCGGCCATCGCTTCTTCCAGCGTGTGGTTTTGGAAGCCGGCGACATCGCCCTGGATATACGGCTCGCAGGCGATGACCTGATAGCCCTTCTCGGCCAGGATATTGGCGAACAGCACCGACGGGCTCTCGCGGGTGTCGTCGATGTTCGGCTTGAAGCTCATGCCGAGGACGGCGACCTTGGCGCCGGGCTTGACGTCGCGGCCGATGCGCTCGGCCACCCATTCGGGCTTGGTGTCGTTGATGTGGCGGGCTTCGGCGATGAGGGGCGTGATGTCTTCAAATTTTTCGTGGATGAACCACGGATCGACCGCGATGCAGTGTCCGCCGACGCCGACGCCGGGGGTATGGACGTTGACACGGGGATGGCAGTTGGCAAGCTCGATGAGGTTGAAAACGTCGATGCCGAGGCGGTCGCAGACCTTGCTGAGCTCGTTGGCATAGGCGATATTGATGTCGCGGAAGGTGTTTTCCGTCAGCTTGCACATTTCGGCGGTGAGATCGTCGGTGAGGCGGATGGTGCCCTTGGTGACGACCTTTTCATAGATGGACTTGGCGTATTCCGCCGCTTCGGGGCGGTTGGAGCCGATGATACGGTCGTTTTGCCGGAGCTCGAGGAGCATCCGGCCCGGGATGATGCGCTCGGGGCAATGGGCGGTCATAAATTCTTCGGGCCTCAAACCGCTGACCTCGGAGACAATTTGCTCGACCAGGCGCGTCGAGCCGGGAGGAGATGTCGATTCCAGCACGCAGAGGCCGCCGGGGCGGATGACGCTGCCGACCTCGCGGGCGGCGGACTCGACAAAGCGCATATCGGACACGCGCTTTTTCTCCGGTGTCTCGCGGTAGGGCGTCTGGACGGCGATGATGAAGACATCCGCCGGTTCCGGCGTGGTGGTGAAGTGCAGGCGGCCGGTGGCCATGGCTTCGGTGAGCGCGTCCTGCAGACCGGGCTCGACAATGTGGATCTTGCCCCGGTTCAGAATTTCTACGGTTTCCGCCTTGACGTCGAAGCCACAGACTTCGTAGTCTGCGAGGGTGAAGGTGACGGCGGTGGGCAGGCCGATATAGCCGCAGCCCATAATTTCAATCTTTTTCATAGCTGTTCGCTCCTTTTTCAAGAGCATCATACTCTATTTTTCACGCTTTTGCAAGCAGAGCTTTGGTCATGTCGACGGTTTCCCACGGAAGACCCAGCTCTTCACGGCCAAAGTGGCCGTAGGCCGAGGTCTGGACGTAGATGGGCCGGCGCAGGCCGAGGCGCTCGATGATGGCAGCGGGGCGCAGGTCGAAGCAGGCACGAACCAGGGCGGAGAGGGCTTCGTCGGAGAGCTTGCCGGTGCCGAAGGTTTCGGCCAGGACGGAGACCGGATGTGCCACGCCGATGGCATAGGCCAGCTGGAGCTGGCACTTGTCGGCCAGGCCTGCGGCCACGATATTTTTTGCGATATAGCGGGCCATATAGGCACCGCTGCGGTCGACCTTCGTCGGGTCTTTGCCGGAGAAGGCGCCGCCGCCGTGCGCGGCATAGCCGCCATAGGTGTCGACAATGATCTTGCGGCCCGTGAGGCCCGAGTCACCCGCAGGGCCGCCGATGACAAAACGGCCGGTGGGATTGACATAATATCTCGTTTTGGCATCCAGGAGGCGGGAGGGGAGGTTCGGTCGGATGATTTTTTCGATCACCTGCGCACGCAGGTCTTCAATCGCGATGTCGGGCGCGTGCTGTGTGGAGACAACGACGGTGTCGATGCGCTCGGGCGTGCCGTCGGCGGCATACTGCACGGAGACCTGACTCTTGCCGTCCGGACGGAGCCAGGGCAGCTCGCCGCTCTTGCGGCAGGCCGTCAGGGCTTTGGTGAGGTTGTGCGCGTAGGAGATCGGGGCGGGCATGAGCTCTTTCGTTTCGCGGCAGGCAAAGCCGAACATCATGCCCTGGTCGCCGGCGCCGATCTCGTTCTTGTCGTCGTAGGAGCTGTCGACGCCCATGGCGATGTCCGGAGACTGGCGGTGCAGCGCGACCTGCACGGAGCAGCTGTTGCCGTCAAATCCGGCCGCTGCGTTGTCGTAGCCGATCTCGCAGATGGCACGGCGGGCGATATCGGCCACGTCGAGGTTGGCCGTGGTGGTGATCTCGCCCATGACGAGCATGAGGCCGGTGGTTGCCGCGCACTCGCAGGCGACGCGGGCCATCGGATCCTGGGCCAGGGCGGCATCGAGCACGCTGTCGGATACGCGGTCGCAGACCTTGTCGGGGTGCCCCTCGGTCACGGATTCAGAGGTAAAGATTCGCTTTTCGCTGTTCATAAGTTCTGTTCCTTTCCATTTGTCGGGATATGAAAAATGCGCCTCTGTCATCGACAGACGCACATGGAAGTTCATTCCCTCATCTTTCGATCACATCGCCGGATTTGGCACCTTGCCTTCGCAGGTTGCCGGGCTTCATCGGGCCGTTCCCTCCACCGCTCTTGATAAGGATTCAATTGTTGCCCACGATGGGCTATACACCGTTATTATATCCGGTTTGCGACAAAAGTCAACCGGTTTTGCGGATTATTTTTCTGAAATTTTGACCATACTTTTCCACAGAGTTTACACTTTGACCATAGATTTTTGGGCGAGAGTCCTGTATGATGAAGATATTCGCAGCAAAGGAGTCTGAGCTATGAAAGAGCTTCGCAGGCGGTTTGACCGGTTCTGCCTGAAAAACCGCAACAAGGGTATTCGGAATTTGATGATGATCATTGGCATCGGCAATGTTATCACCTACATCCTCTCGGTGATCGATCCGAGCAACGTGGTTTATGCGCTGCTCTGCTTCAGCCCGAGTAAGGTGCTGCATGGGCAGGTCTGGCGGCTGGTGAGCTATGTGTTTACCTATCTGTTGGATATGAACAACTGGAACGTGCTGCTGGCGGTGCTGTCGCTCTATTGCTGCTATCAGTTCGGTCGGATTTTGGAGAATACCTGGGGATCGTTCCGGTTTAACCTCTACTATCTCACCGGCGTGCTGCTGACCGATCTGGCTGCGATTTTGCTGGGCTATCCGGCGACGGCCTCGGCGCTGAATCTCAGCTTGTTCCTCGCAGTGGCGACAATTGCGCCGGATCTGCGCGTGTATTTGATGTACATCCTGCCCATCCGGCTGAAATATCTGGCTTGGGTTTATCTCGGGGTCACGGCCTGGAATGTGGTGCGGATGCTGCTGACGTTCCGGGGGTTGAACTTCTACTGGCTGATGCCGCTGGTGCCGCTGGCAAACTATTTTCTGTTTTTCGGGCGCGATTTTCTCAATCTGTTTCCGGATTCCTGGAGGCGGCCGCGCAATTACCGCACCACGGCGAATGCCAGGCCGGGCGCAGACTGGGCGGGGGCGTACCGTTCCAAGAGCGGGGAGAAGCCCTACCGGCACAAGTGTGAGGTCTGCGGGCGGACGGACACGGAGTATCCCGATCTGGAGTTTCGCTATTGCTCGAAGTGCAACGGCTATCACTGCTATTGCATCGACCACATCAACAATCATGTACACATTCAGTGAGCGCGGGGCGCGGGAAGGCGTCTGAGCGCCGCGCGCCGTCCGGCGCTGGACGGGGGATGGCCTCCGATGGGAGCAGAAGAATAAAATCAGCGGCCCGGTTCCTTTGAAACCGGGCCGCTGTTTGGTTTTTCTTAGAAAATACCCTGCTGGTACATGGCCTCTGCGACCTTCTTGAAGCCGGCGATGTTCGCGCCCGCGACCAGGTCGTAGCCCAGACCGTACTCTTCGGCGGCCTCTGCGCTGACCTTGTGGATGTTGACCATCATCTTGTGCAGCTGCGCGTCGACCTCTTCCGCCGTCCAGACCAGGCGCTCGGAGTTCTGGCTCATCTCAAGGCCCGAAACGCCGACACCGCCCGCGTTGACCGCCTTCGAAGGCGCGACGATCATGTGCTTCTGCTCGCGCAGGAAGTTCAGCGCGTCGTTCGTCGTCGGCATGTTGGCGACCTCGATGTAATACTTGACGCCGGACGCCGCGATCTTTTCTGCGGACTCCATGCGCACATCGTTCTGGGTCGCGGCGGGCATATAGATGTCAACGTCCTTCACGCCCCAGCACTTCTCGCCCGGAACGAATTCCACGCCGTACTTGTCCGCATACGGCTTGCAGTGCATCGGGTCCTTCGCGCGCATCTCGAGGATGTAGTCGAGCTTTTCGCCGGTGACGCCGTCCGGATCAT
>USLX01000086.1 GCA_900555665.1 uncultured Eubacteriales bacterium
AGCGGTCGCAGATCTTGCCCTTGTAGCGGATCTTCTTATACTTGCCGCAGTGGCACTCCCAGTCCTTCGTCGGGCCAAAGATGCGTTCGCAGTACAGACCGTCGCGCTCAGGCTTCAGGGTGCGGTAGTTGATGGTTTCCGGCTTCTTGACCTCTCCGTAGGACCATTCGCGGATCTTTTCCGGGGAAGCAATACCGATCTGGATTGCGCTGAATGTTGCATGACTCATTGTATTGCCGCCTCCTTCTTATACGTTCTCCGAATCATCGGAGTCCATGGTGTAGCTGTCGTTCAGCAGACCGAAGACGTTGTCCTCGTCCTGGATCTCAAAGCCTGCTTCGGCCGCCTCGTCGGCGTCGACGTCCTTGCCGTTCGGCAGATCGTCGTCCATCGTGATCTCGTCGTCGGGCAGCACCTTGCCGCCTGCGCCGTAGATGGAATCATCGTCATCGTCGTCCTTGAGGTCGACCTCTTCACCGTCCTCGCCGAGGATCTTGACGTCCAGGCACAGGGACTGCAGCTCCTTGACGAGAACCTTGAACGATTCGGGCACGCCCGGGGTCGGGACGTTGTGGCCCTTGACGATGGCTTCATACGTCTTGACGCGGCCCGTCACGTCGTCGGACTTGACCGTGAGGATCTCCTGCAGCGTATACGCCGCGCCGTAGGCCTCGAGGGCCCAGACTTCCATTTCGCCGAAGCGCTGGCCGCCGAACTGTGCCTTGCCGCCGAGCGGCTGCTGCGTGACGAGGCTGTACGGGCCGGTGGAACGGGCATGGATCTTATCGTCAACCAGATGGTGGAGCTTGAGGTAGTACGGATAGCCGACCGTGACGCGCTGGTCAAAGGCTTCGCCGGTACGGCCGTCGTAGAGCACGGTCTTGCCGTCTTCGGCAACGCCGGCCTGCACGAGCAGTTCGCGGATTTCCTTTTCGTTTGCGCCGTCGAAGATCGGGGTTGCGACCTTCCAGCCGAGGGCGTGGGCCGCATAGCCGAGGTGGACTTCCAGAACCTGGCCGATGTTCATACGGGACGGAACGCCCAGCGGGTTCAGCACAATGTCCAGCGGGGTGCCATCGGGCAGGAAAGGCATATCCTCCTGCGGCAGGATGCGGGACACGACGCCCTTGTTGCCATGGCGCCCCGCCATCTTGTCGCCGACGGAGATCTTCCGCTTCTGCGCGATGTAGACGCGCACGACCTTGTTAACGCCGGGGGCGAGCTCGTCGCCGTTTTCGCGCGTGAAGGTCTTGACGTCGACAATGATGCCAGCCTCACCGTGCGGGACCTTCAAAGAGGAATCGCGGACTTCGCGCGCCTTCTCACCGAAGATCGCGCGGAGCAGGCGCTCCTCTGCCGTCAACTCCGTCTCGCCCTTCGGCGTGACCTTGCCGACCAGATAGTCGCCGCTCATGACCTCGGCGCCGATGCGGATGATGCCGTTCTCGTCGAGATCTTTCAGCGTGTCCTCGCCGACATTCGGGATGTCGCGGGTGATTTCTTCCGGCCCGAGCTTGGTATCGCGGGCCTCGGTCTCATATTCTTCAATGTGGATGGACGTGAACACGTCCTCGCGCACGAGGCGTTCGTTGAGCAGGATGGCGTCCTCGTAGTTGTAGCCTTCCCAGGTCATGAAGCCAATGAGCACGTTTTTGCCGAGCGCGATTTCGCCCTGCGAGCAGGCCGGGCCGTCAGCGATGACCTGCCCCTCTTCCACGCGCTCGCCCACGGCAACGATCGGGCGCTGGTTGATGCAGGTGCCCTGGTTGGAACGGGCAAACTTGGTCAGTGTATAGTCGGCAGTGTTGCCGTCATCATAGCGGACGCTGAGCGAATCGGCGGACACACGGGTCACGACGCCGGGGCCCTTGGCCGTGATGCAGACCTCGGAGTCGACCGCGCACTTGTGCTCGATACCAGTGGCGACAATCGGCGCCTCCGTGACCATCAGCGGCACGGCCTGACGCTGCATGTTTGCGCCCATGAGTGCGCGGTTTGCGTCGTCGTTTTCGAGGAACGGGATGAAGGCAGTCGCGATGGACGTCATCATACGCGGCGAAACGTCGACGTAGTCGATCATTTCGCGCTCGACGGAGATGATCTCGTCCCGGTGACGGCAGGTTACGCGCGGGTTGACGAAATGGCCTTCCTCGTCGACCGGCTCCTTCGCCTGCGCGACGTAGTAATCGTCCTCGACGTCAGCGGTCATATACTCGACCTCGTCGGTCAGCGTGTGCGTCGCTTTGTCGACCTTGCGGAACGGCGCTTCCACGAAGCCATACTCGTTGATCTTCGCGTAGGAGGCCAGATAGTTGATCAGGCCGATGTTCGGGCCTTCAGGCGTCTCAATGGGGCACATACGGCCGTAGTGCGAGTAGTGGACGTCTCGGACGTCGAACGACGCGCGCTCACGGGACAGACCGCCGGGGCCAAGCGCGGACAGGCGGCGCTTGTGCGTCAGCTCTGCCAGGGGGTTATTCTGATCCATGAACTGCGACAGCGGGGAGGAGCCGAAGAACTCCTTGATGACCGCGGTCACAGGGCGGATGTTGATGAGGCTCTGCGGCGTGACAACGTCGAGATCCTGAATGGTCATGCGCTCGCGGATCACGCGCTCGAGGCGGGTGAAGCCGACGCGGAACTGGTTTTGCAGCAGCTCGCCCACGCAGCGCAGGCGGCGGTTGCCGAGGTGGTCGATGTCGTCGGTCGTGCCGGCGCCCTGCACCATTGTGCAGAGGTAGTTGATGGAGGCAAGGATGTCATCCTTGGTGATGTGCTTCGGAATGAGCTCGTCGCGGCGCTCTTCGATGGCCTCTTCCCAGCCGTCGTCCGGCACGGTTTCGAGCATCTCGCGCAGCACCGCGAAGCAGACCTTCTCTTTGATGTCGTACTGCATTGGATCGAACTTCACGAAGTTCTTCATGTCGACCATGCCATTCGAGAAGACCTTGACCTGGCGGCCGTCCATATCGAGTACGGCCTCGTTGACGCCGCGCGCGGAGATTTCGCGTGCCTTGTCGCGGCTGATGACCTCGCCGGGCATGGCAAGAATCTCACCGGTCAGCGGATCGGTCACCGGCTGGGCCAGGGCGTGGCCGTTCAGGCGGGACCAGATATCCATCTTTTTATTGAACTTATAGCGGCCGACCTTGCTCACGTCGTAGCGGCGTGCGTCGAAGAAGAGCGCGTCGAGATAGCTCTCTGCGCTCTCGACTGTGGGCGGCTCACCCGGGCGGAGCTTGCGGTAGATCTCGAGCAGGGACTCTTCGCGGGTCTTGCAGGTGTCCTTCTCGATCGTTGCGTTGATGAGCGGATCCTCACCGAAGAGCTCTTTGATCTGGCCGTCGCTGGCAATGCCCAGCGCGCGGATCAGGCAGGTGATGGGGATTTTGCGGTTTTTATCGATGCGGACATAGAAGACGTTATTGAGATCCGTCTCATACTCCAGCCAGGCGCCGCGGTATGGGATGACCGTTGCGGAGTAGATGTGCTGGTCGGCCTTGTCCACCTCGTCGCCGTAGTACATGCCAGGGCTGCGGACGATCTGGGAGACGATGACGCGCTCTGCACCGTTGATGACGAAGGTACCGCCGTTGGTCATGAGCGGGAAATCACCCATAAAGATCTCCTGCTCTTTGATTTCGTCAGTCTCTTTGTTGTGCAGGCGCACGCGCACCTTGATGGGCTTGGCAAACGTCGCGTCGCGCTCTTTGCACTCTTCCACGGTATACTTGGGCGGCTCGTTCATGCTGTAGTCCAGGAAACTCAGCTCGAGATTGCCGGTGTAGTCGGTGATCGTCGCGACATCCCGGAAAACCTCGCGCAGACCTTCCCGCAAAAACCACTCATAGGAATCCTTCTGGATCTTGAGCATGTTCGGGATCGCCAGCACCTCATCATGCTTGGCAAAGCTCTTTCGCAGGGTCTTGCCGAGCATCACGTCCTTGGTTACTGCCATATGGATTCATCACAGCCTTTCTTGTTCGGTTCCATGTAAGTTATGATACGCCAGGTTGCGTTGTTGAAATATTCATCATTCCGCTTGCATTCCGTCAGCTGCGGTGCTATACTGACTTCAGAAACGGTGAAGATCGCAGATGACCTTCTATGCGCATTATGGACTATCATTATACCAGTCTTTGTCGCATTTGTCAATTCGATCTGTCTGTTTTTGTGTAGAATTTCCAACAAAAAACCGATGGCTCCGGCCATCGGTTTTGTTTTTTGTGCTGTATTTGAGCACTTCTGTCTCAGGGCAGCATCAGCACCAGCTCGATTTCGTCCTCGTCCGCATTCTCTGTCTCCCGGAAGCCGAGACTGCGGTAGAGCGTCATCGCCGAGACGTTCTCCGGCGCGCAGGTGATCACGACTTTTTTGAAGCTGCCAAACGGCGTTTCCTCAATATACTCCAGGCAGAGCCGCATGGCCTGCCTCGCATCGCCGCGGCCCTGATAGTCCTTGTCGATCATCAGATGCCAGACGTCATACTCCTCCAGATCGTAATCGCAGATCACCATCACATAGCCGACCATCGTGTCGCCGCAGAAAATGCCGAACGGCGTACACTGCCGGTAGTAGACGTAGGTCTGCGCGAGGCTCCGCATCGGGTGCGAGACAAAGCTATCCTGCCCCGGCCCGAGCTTCAGGGCGAAGGCCTGCAAAAAGTTGTTTTCGTCGATTTTTTCCAAACGGATCTTGTTCATATCATTCCTCCTGATTTTGCGGAGGATCACCGGATCGGGGCGTCCTCCTGTCCCTTGTTGTTTCTTGCGTACATGTTGTTTTTCCGCATAGTGAACCTCCCCTTTCCGCGTTGATTGCCGATTATTATAGCAGAGCTTTAAAGAAAAACCAGCTCTGGCGGGTCAAAACCGATCGGCAATCCGCGCCGAAGCCCGTTTGGAGCGGATGCGGCACGAAGAACGCCAGAGGCGTGGGCCTCTGGCGTAATTTTATGCTGCCGCGTCCATCATCGTGCCGATCAGGATTCCATAGCCCTGCTCCGGGTGGTTCACCAGCACATGCGTCACGGCCCCGATGATTCTGCCGCTCTGGAGAATCGGGCTTCCGCTCATCCCCTGCACGATGCCGCCCGTCACGGCCAGAAGTTCCGGATCTGTCACGGTCAAAAGCAAATCGCGGCCGTTCTCCGCGCCCTGGCTCACGCGGTCGATGCGGATGGCATACTCGCGCACCTCCGTTCCGTCGACGTTTGTCAGGATGCTCGCAGGGCCCTCACGGACCGTCTCCGCCGCACCGACCGGCAGCGCTGGCTGTTTGGGAATCTCCGCCATGACGCCGAAGATACCGCGCTCCGTATTGGCCTCGACCGTTCCGATACACCGCTCTGCATCGAATTCTCCGCGCAGTTCCCCCGGCGTCCCGCGCACACCGCGGCGCACGCCCTTCACGCTGGCCGGAACCAGAATCCCTGCCGAAATTTCCAGCAGCCGGCCTGCCGCCAGATCGTTCACGCCGTGGCCCAGCGCGCCGTAGCGGCCCGTCTCCGGGTCGACATAGGTCACGGTTCCGATCCCGGCCAGGCTGTCACGCACGAGCAGACCGAGCCGCCCGCGCCGCTGCGCCGCGACAAAGAATTCTGCCTCCTTGCCATCGCGCAGCACCGTCAGCACGACAGACTCCTCCCCCGCCGCGTCCCGCAGCGCCGCTGCGTTTTGCGCCTGCGTGCCGTTGATTTTTATAATCGTGTCCCCTTTTCGAAGCCCGGCCTCCGCCGCGCACGTCCCGTCCTCCACATCGACCACCAGCACGCCGCGCATCGCCAGCTCAATTCCGACCGTGTAGCCGCCCGGGATCAGATAATCCTGCGCCGCGGCGGCCGTCCCCGCGCAAAGCGCAAGCGCCAGCAGCAGCGCCGCCAGCTGCCGCAAAAATTTTCCTGTTTTCGCCATCATGCCGTCTTCCGCCTCCTTCACACAAGGCTAATATGGCCGCTTTTGCCGCGCATCACTCCGCAGCGGCGTTAGCAAAAACAAGCGGTTTTCCCTTTCCGCTTTTTCCCGCCGCTGCGCCTGCGACGGCTGCGTCACACACGGTCGGAATCGCCTTCCCGCGCCGGGAAACATCTCCTTGTCGATTTTTTCCGCAATTTTTGAAATTCACACTTGACAAATGACCGCAAGCCTGTATAATAATACTTGCGTTTCGGCGCAACACCTTTTTAGGGGATTTGTGTAACGGTAGCACACCGGACTCTGACTCCGTTTGCGGGGGT
>USLX01000087.1 GCA_900555665.1 uncultured Eubacteriales bacterium
CAAGTTCAGAAAACTGGACAAAGCAGCGGGGCGAGGAGACTTTTTCGACACGCTGGCCTTTGGGCCGATGAGGGCATCGGCCCCTGCAAGCGCTTCGCCCTTCAAAAAAGTCCTTTTTTCTTTCTTGGCACCCGCCATTCCGATACCGGCCCGTCGACCAGAATGATATCTTCCCCGATGCGCCGGATGCAGCACCATGGCACAACATAGTCGCTGTCGCGCCCAAAAAGCCCCAAAAAGCGGCACGGCCCCGGAATCACCACCGCCGTCACGCGCCCCGATTCCAGCTCAATGCAGCAGTCGCTGATATACCCCAGCCGCGCCCCCTCGCAGACGTGAATCACTTCCTTGTTGCGGAGCTCCGAAAACCGATTGACCATTTGCCGCGCCTCCCATCCGGTTGATTCGTATCACCCTATGCGGCGCACACCGCGTTTATGACACGTGAATTGCCTTCCGGATCGCAGCCAGCGCTCCCTTTTCCAGCCTTGAGACCTGCGCCTGTGAAATGCCGAGGCTCCCGGCCACCTCCATCTGTGTCCGCCCGTCGTAAAATCGCAGCGCCAAAATCCGCCGTTCCCGCTCACTGAGGTTTTGCATCGCCTGCCGCAGCGCGATCGACTCCAGCCACCGCTCATCCGTGTTTTTCACATCCCGCACCTGATCCATCACTGTCAGCGGGTCGCCCCCTTCGGTATAAACCGGCTCATAGAGCGAGACCGGCGTACTCACCGCATCCATCGCCCCGATTACCTCCTCCACCGGAAGCTCCAGGCGCTTTGCAATCTGCTCAAATGTCGGCTCCCGTCCGTCCTCCGCTGTCATCGCCTGCTTGCACTGCAAAATCCGGTACGCCAGATCGCGTACCGACCGGCTGACGCGGATCGGGCTGTAATCCCGCAGATATCGCCGCAGCTCTCCTGCAATCATCGGCACGCCATAGGTGGAAAAACGTACCTCTTTCGTCGTATCAAAGTTGGCAATTGCCTTTAAAAGCCCGATGCAGCCCACCTGAAACAGGTCGTCCGGGTTCTCCCCGCGCCCCAAGAATCGCTGAATGACCGACAACACCAGCTTCAGATTTCCTTCCACCAGCCTCTGCTTTGCCGCCTGGTCGCCGGATTGCGCCTGTTTGATCAGCCGCATCATCTCCTCATTCGAAAGTGTGCGCAGCCGCGCCGTATTCACGCCGCAGATCTCCACTCTTCCCAGCATCCGTATCCTCCATAGCCTCCCGCGACGGCTGCCGTTCCCGTTTCCGGGTATATTTGTCCGACCGCCGCGGTATGATTTGCGCCATTTTTTCGATTTTCTCCGCTCCAGGTTGACCGTAATCTCTCTTTTCCGTCGACGTAATTTCCGTCTCCCCGCATTCTGTCACCTGCGGTTTCCCTCAAAATGTCCGGACAGGGGCGTGTGGACAACCCTGTGGAAACTGTGAAAAACTCTCCGTCTTCAAGGAGAAATCCACATATCCACACAGTTGTCCACAGAACCTTTTCCAGCCGTTTTGTTCCCCCGGTTCATAATTAAGTTTACATAACTGTTTCAAACATTATGGCAAAAAACTTTCCGCGCTCACCGGGTCCAGCCCCTCGTGCAGCGCCAGATCAATCCCAAACCCGATCCAGCGGGCCAAAAGTTTGATTTTTGCATCGATATCCCGCGGTGTCAGCACCATTCCGGCCGGAATCGTTCCGTCCTCCATAGAAAATCCGCCCAAATCCATCACCGTCGGCGCTCCAAGCGCCAATACCGGCACCCCGAGCGTTGTCTGGTCGATGGCCGCGCGTGCATTGCCCACGCCGGAGCCCGGCGTGATTCCGGCTGTGGATAACTGAACCGCCGCGCAAAGGCGCTCCGGCTCCATCGAGGCCACCGCATCCACGACAATGACGGCCTCCGGCCGGATTTTCCGCACCGCCGCCGCAAGCAGCTCCGCGCTCTCGACACCTGTCGTACCCAAAACGCCGGGCGCCAGCGCGCTGACCGTGGAAAACGGTGCAAACAGCTCCGGCATTTTCTGCTTCAGATGCCGCGTCACCACCAGATTCCGTAAAACCTCCGGCCCAAGGGCGTCCGGCGTCACTGCCTCGTTTCCCAGCCCCGCCACCAAAATGTTCCCCCGCACCGGAAGCATCGCCCGGATCCGCCGCGCCAGCAGTCCCGTCTGTGCCGCAAAGGCCTCCGCCTCCCGCGATGGGGCACACTCCAGCGTCACATAGACCCCCTGCGGTTTCCCCAACGCCCGCTCGCCCGCTTCATCCAGAATTTCAACCGTTGTGATTTTCATGCCGCGTTCCGTCTCTTCCCGTGCCCGGACGCCCTGCAGCTTTGTCTGCCGCCCGGCCGAACGCTTCCAGAGCGCGTGATCCTCCATCGCCAGATCCGTCCGCAAATTCAATATTCTCTCACCTCTGCCCTATTTTTCCCAAGCCGCCGCAGCCTATGCGAATTTTTTTGGAAAAAACCGAAAAAAGGGATTGATTTTATCGCGACGTGCGGCTATAATGTATTTCTGCATGAAACGGTAATTGTTTCGGTATTAACGCTATTGGAGGAGGTGTCGTCATGCCCAACATTAAGTCTGCTAAGAAGAGAGTTCTGGTTTCCAAGGTCAACAACGAGCGCAACAAGATGGCCAAGTCCGCACTCAAGACCACGCTGAAGAAGTTCGAAGCTGCTGTTGCCGAAGGTAACAAAGAGCAGGCCGATAGCGCTTACACAGCTGCAGTGAAGTCCATCGATCAGGCTGTCAAAAAGGGTATTATTCACAAGAATAATGCTGCCCGCAAGAAGAGCAACATTACCCTGAAGATGAACAAGCTGGCCTAATGCTTACCGAATGATCCCTTTGGCCCATGCAGACCCACTGTGCACCGGTTCCGGCCGGGATCATGAATTGGGCGTCTGCCGGGCAAGACTGGTAACAGAATAACGGGTATCCGTTTTATGCCGGATACCCGTTATTTTTGTTCTGACGAATATTTTTCCGCTGCACCCCGTGGGGCCGATGCCCTCATCGCCCCTTGCACCTGCCGCAAGCACCGGCCATATCCGTGTGCACGAAGCCGGCGCGATCGAATTCGGCGGACACAAGGTTTTGACATTGCCGCACCACAACGGGAAAATCAGCGCCGGACAAATCAAAACACTCCTGGATGCGTATCAAAATGACGCCAACCACGACCATATGGTCCTGCCCGGTATGGTTTACCTCTCACACCCGACTGAATACGGAACGCTCTATTCCCGCGCAGAGCTGACCGAGATCAGCGCGTTGTGCCGATCCTACAAAATCCCGCTCTATCCGGACGGCGCCCGGCTGGCCTATGCGCTATCCTGCCCGCAGAATGATCTCACACTGGCGGATCTTGCCGCGCTATGCGATGTGTTCTATCTCGGCGGGACAAAGTGTGGGGCGTTGTTTGGTGAAGCTGTGGTCATTCCAAGGGCCGGGACAATCCCGCACTTTTTCACGATCATCAAGCAGCACGGCGCGCTGCTCGCCAAGGGGCGGCTGCTCGGGCTCCAGCTTGATACGCTCTTTACGGATCATTTGTATGAAACCATCGGGGTGCCCGCCATTCAGGCCGCAGCTCGGATCCGGCAGCTTCCCACCCAAACGGGTGATACACTCTGCTTTGATTCCCCAACCAATCAAGTCTTCTGCATCATCGAAAATACCGTGATGGAGCATCTGGCAGAGCAGGTGGAGTTCGGCTTCTGGGAGGAATATGATGATTCCCAGACGATCATCCGTTTCGCCACGAGCTGGGCGACCCGCATGGAGGACGTGGAGGCCTTGTCTCATATATTAAGCAGATAATCTCCCTTCACGAAAAACCACTCATAGAAAGGAGTGTGGGCATCATCGACTTATTTTCTCCCGTCACCGCGCTGAAGGGCGTCGGCCCGGCGCGGGCCAAGCAGTTGGAGAAGCTCGGCATCTTCACGCTCTACGATCTCATTGCCTTCTTCCCCCGCGCCTATGAAGACCGCACAAAGCGCGCGGTCATCGCCGCGCTCGAGCCGGACGTACCCACCTGCTTTGAGGCCATGGTCATCTCCCAGCCGCAGACGGCCTACATCCGCCGCGGCATGGAGCTCACGCGCGTGCGCGTCGCGGATGAGACCGGCCAGCTGACGCTCTCCTGGTTCAACCAGTCCTACCGCAAAAATCAGCTTGTCTACGGCGAGAGCTACGTCTTCTACGGCGCCGTCCGTGCCGATCATCCCGGCCAGATGGCCAATCCCAGTTTTGAATCTGTCGCCTCCGCCGGGAAAACCACCGGCCGCCTGCTCCCCGTCTATCCGCTCACCGCCGGCATCACCAGCCGGATTCTTTCGTCCTGCATTGCCCAGGCGCTTGATGCCTGCCGGACCGAACTGCCCGACATCCTGCCGGAAGCCGTCCGGCAGCAATATCATCTCTGCCCGGCCCCGATGGCCTACGAGATGATCCACCGGCCGCTGGACGCAGAGCTTTTGAACGAAGCCCGGCGGCGTCTGGTCTTTGAGGAATTTTTCGTCTTCTCTGCCGGACTGGCGCTCCTGCGCAGCCGTCAGATCCACGGCGAGGCCATACCCTGCCGCACGGACTGTATGGCCCCGTTCGACGCTGCGCTCCCCTTCCGCCTCACCGGTGCGCAGCGGCGCGCAATTGGCGACATCCTGCATGATCTCGCCTCCGGCATCCCGATGAACCGGCTCGTACAGGGCGACGTTGGCAGCGGCAAGACGATGGTCGCCGCCGCTGCGGCCTTTTGCGCCGTGCAAAACGGGCTGCAGGCCGCCTTCATGGCCCCGACAGAGATCCTGGCTGAGCAGCACACAAAGACGCTCTCGGCCCTCCTCGCACCGCTCGGTGTTTCGGTCGCCCTGCTCACCGGCTCCATGACCGCCGCGCAGCGCCGCCCGGTGCTCGCAGGTTTGGCCGACGGGAGCGTCCAGCTGATCGTCGGCACGCACGCCCTGCTCTCTGAAAAAACGGTCTTCCAAAGCCTCGGTCTCGTCATCGCCGACGAGCAGCACCGCTTCGGCGTTGCGCAGCGCGCCCGCCTGGCCGCAAAGGGGCACTCTCCGCACCTGCTCGTCATGTCCGCTACCCCCATCCCGCGCACGCTCGCACTCATCGCCTATGGCGACCTCTCGGTTTCCGTGCTGGACGAGCTCCCGCCCGGGCGGAAGCCGGTGGAGACGTTCCTGGTCGGCGAGTCCATGCGCCAGCGTATCCACGCCTTCACGCGCAAACAGTGCAGCGAGGGCCATCAGGTTTATATCGTATGCCCCGCCGTCGAAGAAACGGACGATGTCAGCCTGAAAAGCGCCGAGGCCTGGACCGAGACGCTGCGCAGCGCAGTCTTCCCCGACCTTCGCGTCGGGCTGCTGCATGGGAAGATGAAGGGTACGGAGAAGGAAGCGGCTCTCGCCGCCTTTGCCCGCCACGAAACCGACATTCTCGTCTGCACGACCGTCGTCGAAGTCGGCGTCGACGTCCCGAACGCGACGCTCATGGTCATTGAAAACGCCGACCGCTTCGGCCTCGCGCAGCTCCATCAGTTGAGAGGCCGCGTCGGGCGTTCGCACCATCAGGCGTACGCCTATCTGCTCACGCCCCCCGACGGAGCGTTCACGAAGGATGCGCAGAAGCGCCTTGACGCCATTCAGGCGTTGGAGGATCTGGGCTCAGGCTTCTACCTCGCCATGCACGACCTCGAAATCCGCGGCGCGGGCGAAGTTTTGGGCGAACACCAGAGCGGCGAAATTGCCGAAGTCGGCTACGACCTTTACAACCGCATGCTCATGCAGGCAGTCAAGGCCCTGAAGCGCGGCGAAAGCCCGTCGGTCGACGGGCCCCTTTCGCTCTCGACCGACATCAATCTCCATGCGCCTGCGCTCCTGCCCTCTTCCTACGTGTCCGACGTCTCGCAGCGCCTTGCCTACTACAAGGCGTTTGCCTCCGCCGAGGACCGCTACGCGCTCGAAAAGTCGACCGAGGCTTTGGTCGACTGCTACGGGAAGCTCCCCGACCCGGCAAGAAGGCTGATCGACATCCATCGCCTGAGGCTTCGCTGCGAAGCAATCGGCATCCGCAGAATCGACGCTGCGGCCG
>USLX01000088.1 GCA_900555665.1 uncultured Eubacteriales bacterium
TGTCGGGGTGCTATGCGCCCCGAGCGAGCCTCGTCACCCGCTCCAAAAATAAAGGCATGACGAAAGTCATGCCTTTATTTTTTGGTTCAGCGGGTAGAGGGTCGAACAGGGCATTTGCGAAGCAAAAGCGAGGCCCCGGTGGGGCCTCGCGGTGCCCGCGTGCGTGTCGGGGTGCTATGCGCCCCGAGCGAGCCTCGTCACCCGCTCCAAAAATAAAGGTATGACGAATGGCGAACACGCATAAGGACAACAACAAAATACCGCGCAGAGCAAGAGAAGTCCTTCCGGGAAACCGGAAGGACTTCTCTTTTGCCCAAAAGTCTGCTGGTTTACGCTTTGGAGCCCTGCAATAAAAATGCGAATTGCATTCAGGCTTCAGCGCTGGTGTGCTGCTTGAGTCATCATCTGAGGTTGAGAATGCAGTATAATGACCTTCTGAATCAAAGAACGATTTGCAGGAGGGACTGCCATGAACGAGAGAAAATTATCTGCATCCATACTCGTGGCCTACGACCGCTGGCTGCGGCAGGAGGAGCGAGCCGATGCTACACGGGAAAAATATCTGCGCAGCATCCGAGCCTTCGCCGCGTGGCTGGGCGGCGCGGCGGTCACGAAGGATGCCGTGACGGAATGGAAATCACAGCTGGTCAAACGGCATCAGGCCCCGTCTACCGTCAACACCGCGCTTGCCGCGCTGAACGGCCTGTTCCGCTTCCTCGGCTGGGAGGACTGCCGCGCAAAATTTCTGAAAGTCCAGCGTCGCATCTTCCGCGCACCGGAGCGCGAGCTGACGCGCGCGGAGTACGCCCGCCTGCTCGCCGCCGCAAAAAATTCCGGCGATGCGCGGCTCGCACTGCTGATGGAGAGCATCTGCGCGACCGGTATCCGCGTCAGCGAGGTGAAGTTTCTCACCGTGGAAGCCGCACGATGCGGCCACGCCGAAGTCTCGCTCAAGGGCAAGATCCGCACCATTCTGTTGCCCGCGAAGCTCTGCCGCAAGCTGCTGAAATACGCCAAAAAGCAAAAAATCGCCCGCGGCGAGATCTTTCTCACCACGGGCGGAAAAGGCATGGACAGGCGGCAGATCTGGTCTGCCATGAAGCGGCTGTGCCGCAAGGCGGGCGTTGCGCCGTCGAAGGTGTTTCCGCACAATCTGCGGCATCTGTTCGCAACGGCGTACCACCGCGTGTATCACGATAGGGGGATATACAAAGGGGGGTGTTCCATGAAAAAGGTCTGCGTTTCCATGTTTCTGATCACACTGCGGCTGGCAGCCATTGTGCCAGCCAGCGCCGCTGGGACGCTGCATACACCCTAGCCGGATATCCGGACGGGACGACCCAGCCGGAGACGGCGGAGATTCGCGTTGCCGCGGAAACGACTGGGTGAGGGGCTTCGACGGGGAGACGTTCGACGCGGACCGTCCGCTGCGCTGCGCGGAGCTGGCGGTGATTTTGAACGGACTGTTGGGGCGGACGCCGTCGTCGCTCGACGATCTTCAGCTTGGAATGCCGATTTTTGACGACAACCGCGACGCGCGGGCATGGTATTTTCTGCCAATTCAGGAGGCGGCCGTGGCCCACACCACCGCCGAGACCGGGGGCGCATGAACGCTGGGCGGGGCTGGGTTGAAGGGTGCGCAGGGCACCGATTGCACAAAGATGCGGTGCGGAGAGGGCGCGTGGTTTTGTGAAAATGTCGAATCTTGGACTGTGTGCTTGACAAGCGACGGGAATCGTGCTTTAATGACAACAAGCATTGATAACCACGAAATACGATGACGGAATTATGGCCCTGTTAGAGCGTCTCAGAGAACCGACGGCTGGTGTGAGTCGGTACCGAAGACAGCGGTCAGTCTGCTTCCCGAGTAGGCTCTGCGAACGGCGACAAGTAGCATGGCCCGTCTGGCCCCGTTAGCGGCTATGGGCTTATTGGAGTCCGAGAGCGATCTTCTGCCGCGAGACGGAGGATAAGCAGGGTGGTACCGCGAAAGAATTTTCGTCCCTGAAACCGAGAGGTTTCAGGGATTTTTTGCATCTTAGGAGGACGATATGAAACAGATTTCCATCACTGACGTCACGATTAAACAGGCCGGGAAAGCCGCAGGCTACAGCCTGAGCTTCCGCGAAAAAATCGAGTTGGCCAAACTGCTTGACAAGCTTGGCGCAAATGTGATCGAGCTGCCGCCGCTCGCCAATCAGAAGATCGACAGCCTGCTCATCAAGTCCATCGCATCCGCCGTGCAGCAGAGTGCTGTCGCCGTGCCGGTCGGACTGTGCGCGGAGGGCGTTGCACCGGTCTGGGCCGCGCTGTGCGAAGCAAAGCAGCCGCGGCTTCAGGTGGCCGCGCCGGTAAGCGCGGTACAGATGGAATATTTGGCGGGCAAGAAGCCGGCGGCGATGCTGGAGGCGATCACCGGGATGGTCGCGGCCTGCAAGGCGGTCTGCACCGACGTGGAATTTTTGGCGGACGACGCGACGCGCGCCGACCCGGCGTTTCTCTATGAGACGATTCGGGCCGCGATTGCGGCGGGCGCGACGGTTGTGACCGTATGCGACACGGCAGGGGCGATGATGCCGGACGAATTTGCGGCATTCCTCAGCGCGATTTACCGGAATGTGCCGGAGATCGGCACTGTGACGCTCGGCGTAAGCTGCGCAAACACGCTGGCCATGGCCGATGCCTGCGCGATGGCCGCGATCAGCGAGGGCGCAGGCGAAGTGAAGGCCGCGGCGTACCGCGTGTCGACGGTCAGCACAGGCAACCTGGCGAAGCTGTTTGCCGCGAAGGGATCGGAATTCGGCATTGGCAGCACGTTGGCCATAACGCAGATGCACCGCCTGCTCGACCAGGTCACATGGATGTGCCAGACCGGGCGGAGCAAGACCTCGCCGTTTGACAACGGCGTGCAGACCGGAGCCGACACGTTCCTCACGGTGCACGACAACCGCGAGGCCGTGATGCAGGCGGCGGCGAATCTGGGCTATGACCTCTCGGAGGAGGACGGCACGAAGGTCTATGAGGCGTTCGCGCGAATCGCAGCCCGGAAGGAGACCGTTGGCCAGAAGGAACTGGACGCAATCATCGCGTCAGCCGCGATGCAGGTGCCGCCGACGTACCGGCTCGACGCCTACGTTATCACAACCGGCAATACAATCAGCGCGACGGCACACATGAAGCTGACGAAAAACGGTGCGCCGATGGAGGGCGTGAGCCTGGGCGACGGGCCGATCGACGCGGCGTTCCTCGCTGTGGAGCAGATCACCGGCTGCCATTATGAGCTGGACGATTTCCAGATTCAGGCCGTGACCGAGGGGCGTGAGGCCATGGGTGAATCGGTGGTGAAGCTGCGCAGCAACGGCAAGCTTTACTCCGGCCGTGGCATTTCGACCGACATTGTCGGCGCGGCCATCCACGCGTACATCAGTGCGCTGAATAAGATCGTCTACGAAGAAGAAATCTGAAAGGAGCGCACACCATGAACGTATCTTTTTCCACCCGCGGCTGGCAGGACAAAACATGGGAGACTTGGCTCGACTGGGCCGAAACGATGCGCTTCGGCGGCATTGAGCTCTACAACGTGCAAAACTGCCCGCAGCTCACAGACCGGGGTGGCGCGCTGCACAAGTACGCAACCGCCGCAACCGTCCGCGCGCTGCGCGAAAAGAACCTCCGCATTCCCTGCCTTGACACCTCCTGTGATATTTCCTCCGAGGACTGCACCGAGACGGTGCGTGGATTGATTCAATTGGCGCACGACATCCAGTGCCCGAATGTCTGTGTGGCTGCGCTGCATGAGGGTGAGGAGTCGGTTGTTCAGGCCCTGCGTGTGCTGATTCCGGAGGCCGAATCTGCCGGCGTGACCATTCTTCTGAAGACCAGCGGCATCTTTGCGGATACCGCACGGCTGCGCGCGGTGCTCGACGACTTTGCGTGTGATCAGCTCGGCGCGCTCTGGGATATGCACCACCCCTACCGCGACCATGGCGAGAGCGCTGACACGACAATCAAAAACCTCGGCGCGTATGTACGGCATGTACATCTGCGCGATTCGGAGGACGACGGCAGCTATACGATCCTCGGCGAAGGAACGCTCCCGGCGGCGAGCATGATGAAGGCGCTTTCGTCCATCGACTATGACGGCTTCATCTCAATCGAGTGGAAGCCCGAATGGATGGCCGATCTCGATGATCCGGAGGTCATTTTCCCACATTTTGTGAACTATATGAACCGCTTTGATTCTCCGCGCGGCAAGAAAAAGACGCTCTATGACAACCACGATCATACGGGCCATTTCGTCTGGAAGAAGGATACGCTGATCAACGAGACGTTCCCGCAGGTGTTGGCGCGGATGGCGGAGGAATTCCCGGATCAGTACGCTTTCAAATATACGACGCTCGACTATACGCGGACGTATGCCGAATTTCAGGAGGATGTGGACAGCTTTGCACGGGCGCTCGTGTCGCTCGGCGTGAAGCGCGGGAGCAAGGTGGCCATCTGGGCGACGAACGTCCCGGCGTGGTACATCACGTTCTGGGCGGCGACGAAAATCGGCGCGGTGCTCGTGACAGTGAACACGGCGTATAAGATCCACGAGGCAGAATATCTGCTGCGGCAGTCGGATACGCACACGCTGGTCATGATCGACCACTGTCTGGACTCAGACTACAAGACCATCATCCGGACGCTCTGCCCCGAACTGGCGCAGACGAAGCCCGGCCAGCCGCTGCACAGCAAAAAGCTGCCGTTTTTGCGGAACGTCATCACAGTCGGCTTCCGGATGCCGGGCTGTCTGACATTTGACGAGGCGATGGACCGCGCGGAGCTGACGCCGCGGGGTGAGATTGCGCGGATGGCCGCGCAGGTCCGGCCGGACGACGTCTGCAACATGCAGTATACGTCCGGCACGACGGGCTTCCCAAAGGGCGTAATGCTGACGCACTACAACGTTGTGAACGACGGCAAGTGCATCGGCGACCGGATGGATCTGTCCACAGCGGACCGGATGATGATTCAGGTGCCGATGTTCCACTGCTTCGGCATGGTCCTCTCGATGACGGCGAGCATGACACATGGCGCGACGATGTGCCCGATGCCGTATTTCTCGGCGAAGGTGTCACTGGCCTGTATCAATCAGGAGCATATCACATGTTTCAACGGCGTGCCGACGATGTTTATTGCGATGTTCAACCACCCGGACTACCGCAAGACCGACTTTTCCTACATGCGCACGGGCATTATGGCCGGTTCCGGCTGCCCGCCGGAGCTGATGCGCCGCGCAGCGCAGCCCGATGAGATGAACATGCGCGGCATTGTCAGCGTCTACGGCCAGACGGAGTCCGCCCCTGGCAGCACGATGACCGCATGGGACGATCCGCTCGACATGCGCTGTAATACCGTTGGCTATGCGTTCCCGCACATCGAGTGCAAGATCGTCGACCCGGAGACGGGCGAAGAGGTCGGCCCCGGCGTGAACGGCGAATTCTGCTCGCGCGGGTACAACACGATGAAGGGCTATTACAAGATGCCGGAGGCCACGGCGGCAACTGTCGACCGCGAGGGCTGGCTCCACTCGGGCGACCTCGCGTGCCGCGACGAGGACGGCTGCTACCGGATCACGGGACGGCTGAAGGACATGATCATCCGCGGCGGCGAGAACATCTATCCAAAGGAAATTGAAGAATTTATCTACACACATCCGGCGGTGAAGGACGTGCAGGTCATCGGCGTGCCGGACAAAAAGTACGGCGAGGAGATCATGGCGTGCATCGTGCTCAAGGAGCCGGGCAGCGTGACCGCGGAGGAGATGCTGGACTATATCAAGGCCAGCATGGCACGGCACAAAGTGCCGAAATATATCGATTTTGTCGATGCATTCCCGATGAACGCGGCCGGAAAGATTCTGAAATACAAGATGCGTGAGGAGGCAACGAAGCGTCTCGGCCTGAAGGACGCGGCCGGAATCGACACGGCGCAAACTGCAGAGCAGATAAAGCCGTGAGCACTGATAACTGACATTAGTGAAATTTATGCTTGACAGTCTGCAAAGGCTGTGTTAAATTTGGGGCAAGTTCAAATCAAGAAAAGCTGTGACGAAGACG
>USLX01000089.1 GCA_900555665.1 uncultured Eubacteriales bacterium
GCTTCCGCGACGAGGATGCCCGCGGCGACCGCAGCCCCGGCGAGTTCTATCAGCTCGATATGGAGATGTCGTTCGCCACGCAGGACGACGTGTTCGCCGTCATTGAGGACGTGCTCCCGCCGATCTTCGCGAAATACGGCACGTACAACATCGCCTCGCAGCCGCCCTTCCGCCGCATCAAGTATCTCGACGCGCTGGAAACCTACGGCTCCGACAAGCCCGACCTCCGCATCGACCTGACCGCCGTGAACGTGACGGAGCTGTTCGCCGGGAGCGAATTTGCGCCGTTCGCGGGCCAGACCGTCAAGGCCGTGCCCATCACGGACTGCACGCTGACGCGCAAGCAGATCGAAAAGCTGCTGACCGACTGCGAGGTGCAGTCCGGCCAGAAGGGTTACTGGTTCAAGGTCGACGAGCAGGGCGAGATCGCCGGCGGCGTCGCCAAGTTCATCAATAAAGAAGCCATTGCACAGAAGTTCGAGCTGAAGCCGAACATGCTGGTCGTGCTCGCCGCAGGCGAACAGGCCACCAAGGCCATCGGCGTCATGATCAAGACGTTCGGCGCGAATGTGCCGGGCCACATGGACAAAGAACGCTATGAGTTCTGCTGGATCGTCGACTTCCCGATGTACGAGATCGGCGACGAGAGCGGCGAGCTGGAGTTCTGCCACAACCCGTTCTCGATGCCGGCCGGCGGCCTCGACGTACTGCTGAAGGCCGAGCGCGGCGAGATCGACCCGCTGACCATCACTGCCGATCAGTACGACCTCGTCTGCAACGGCGTGGAGCTTTCTTCCGGCGCCGTCCGGAACCACGACCCCGAAATCATGATCAAGGCGTTCGAGCTGGTCCGGCTCGGCGAGGACGACGTGAAGTCCAAGTTCCCGGCGATGTACAACGCGTTCTGCTACGGCGCACCTCCCCATGCCGGCATCGCCCCGGGCGTCGACCGCATGGTCATGCTGCTGGCGGGCGAGGATTCGATCCGCGAGATCATCCCGTTCCCGATGAACAAAAACGCGCAGGATATCCTCATGGGCGCGCCCAGCGAGGTCACGCAGAAGCAGCTCGACGAGCTGCACATCGCCGTCACCGCACACGAAGAATAACCAGGCAGCCCCGCCTCCGCAAAAATCGCGGAGGCGGGGCTTTTGCGTTCCGCAGCGCTTCCGGGAATGGGGCGGATGCGGCTTTTTCTATTGCATTTCTTGCGTCCAGGCCGTATAATATAACAACGAATGCAAATTTTTACGCGAAGCGGAAAGAGAGGTGCTCGGCGTGGCGCGGGTGATTGCGTTTGTAAATCAAAAAGGCGGCGTTGGGAAGACGACGTCGGCAGTCAATTTGACGGCGGCGCTCCACGCTGCGGGGCGGCGCGTGCTGCTGTGCGACTTTGATCCGCAGGCCAACGCCACCAGCGGCCTCGGCGTGGACAAGGGCGCGGTACGCATCAGCACCTACGATCTCACCGTCGACGAACAGGAGGCGCGAGAGGCCGTTGTGCAGACCAAGTTCGGCGATCTGCTGCCCTCGAGTCCGGCACTGTCCGGCGCGGGGGTAGAGCTGGTCGGTGTGGACGACCGGGAGCACGTTTTAAAGCGCGCGCTCGATCCGCTGCGGCCGGACTACGATTACATTTTCATCGACTGCCCGCCGTCGCTCGAGCTTTTGACGCTCAACGCGCTCTGCGCAGCGGATCAGATTTTAATTCCCGTGCAGTGCGAATACTATGCGCTGGAGGGGCTTTCCGATCTGATGACGACACTCAGGGCCGTGAAGCGGCGGCTGAATCCGGGCCTTTCGGTATTCGGCGTGCTGCTGACGATGTTCGACGGGCGGACGAATTTCTCGGCCCAGGTGGCCGAGGAGGTGCGGCGGCATTTTCCGGGGAAGGTCTTTGCGGCGGCCATTCCGCGCAACGTGCGCCTGGCCGAGGCGCCGAGCCACGGGCTGCCCGTGATGGCCTATGACCGCTTCAGCCGCGGCGCGGCAGCCTATGAGCAGGTTGCGCAGGAAATTCTGGCGCGGGAATGACGCCCGAGGGAAAGGAGACTGAACATGGCAAAGCAAAAGGGGCTGGGCAAGGGCCTGGGCGCACTGCTGGGTGAGGAGACCATGCGGGCCGAGAGTGCCGCAGAGGGCTCCGTCAGCACGCTTCCCCTGCAAAAAATCGAGCCGAACCCGCTCCAGCCCAGACGGACGTTTGCGCAGGATGAACTGGACGCGCTGGCCGAGTCCATTCGCATCCACGGCGTGATCCAGCCGCTGACCGTCCGGTTATTGCCGAATGGATATTATCAAATTATCGCAGGCGAACGACGCTGGCGGGCCGCGCGGCTGGCCGGGCTTTCCCAGGTACCTGTGGTGGTGATTGAAGCCGACGACCGAAAGGCGATGGAGCTGGCGCTGATCGAAAATCTGCAGCGCGCCGACCTCAATCCCATTGAGGAGGCCGAGGGCTATCAACAGCTTATCAGCCAATATGGCCTGACGCAGGAGCAGGCAGCGGAGCGCGTGGGCCGGTCGCGGCCGGCAGTTGCGAACGCGCTGCGGCTGCTCAGTCTCGGGCCGGAAATTTTGAAACTGGTCGAGACCGGGGCGATCTCCGCCGGGCATGCGCGGGCGCTGCTCGCGCTGAAGACAGACGGCGAACGGCTGGCCGTGGCGCAAAAGGTGCAAAATCTGTCGCTCAGCGTCCGGCAGACCGAGGCGCTCTGCAAAAAGATGGCAAAGCCCCCGAAGCCGGCGCTTCAGGCGGCACCGCTCGCGGTGGACTATGTGGCCGAGTGTGAAAAAGAGCTCAAACGGTCGCTTGGGCGCGGCGTCCGCATTGTGGACGGCAAGCGCAAGGGGCGCATTGAGCTGGAATATTACGGGCAGGACGATTTGCAGCGGCTCTATGCGGTTTTGCAGCAGCTGCCCGGGAGGGAGTAAAACATGGACGAAAAGAAAGATACGCAGCAACCGCTCAGCGGCGCGCGCAAAACCGCACTGGTGCGCTATATTGCGATTTTGTTTGCGGTCGCATTTTTGCTGGTGCTGCTCTCGCTCATTTTGCAGGCGCATTCCTCCAAGGCGACCATCTCCGAGTTGACGCAGACGAGCTCGAGCGCGCTGAGCAATGTGGAGCAGCTGCAGGCACAAAACCGCGACTTGCAGGATGAAAAGCAGGCGCTGACGCAGGAAAAAGCCGATCTGGAGGCGCAGCTCGAAGCGCTTGAAGGTGAGCTGGACGAGACCCGCAAGGCCAGCGAAGAAGCGCAGACGCAGGAACAGTCCCGGCTCGAACTTGAGCTTGCGCACACGCGCGAGGCCTATGAGGCGCTGCTGGTCGCGAAAAACTGCGAAACGCACGAAGGCAACGTGACCTTCTCCAAGGCGATGGACACGCTGGCCGATCTGGAAGAATACCTCGGCACGGAAGCCCGGGCCGAATATGAAAAACTGCTGACAGAGTAAAGAGGAATAAGCACATGATCGACATTAAATTTTTGAGAGAAAATCCGGATGTGGTCAAGGAAAATATCCGGAAAAAGTTTCAAGATGAAAAGCTGCCGCTGGTCGACGAGGCCATTCGGCTCGACGCCGAAAAGCGCAAGGCGCAGATGGAATCGGAGCAGCTGAAGGCCGCGCGCAACAAGCTCTCCAAGGCCAACGGCCCGCTGTTCGGGCAGCTGAAAAAGTGCGAGGATGAAGCGAAGAAGGCCGAGATTCAGGCGCAGATCGACGCGAACAACGCCGCCGTCAAGGCCGACGACGAACGCCGCGCGCAGCTCGACGCCGCGCAGGCCGAGGCTGCCGCCAAGCTGCAGGAGATCATGTATGTGATCCCGAACATCATCGATCCCAGCGTGCCGATTGGCCCGGACGACAGCTGCAACGTAGAAGTCGAGCGGTTCGGCGAGCCGGTGGTTCCGGACTTTGAGGTGCCACACCATGTCGACATCATGGCGACGTTTGACGGCATCGACAAGGACGCCGCAGGCCGCGTGGCCGGCATGGGCTTCTACTATCTGCTCGGTGACATTGCACGTCTGCACGAGGCGGTTTTGGCCTATGCGCGTGACTTTATGATCGACGAGAAGGGCTTCACCTATGTCATCCCGCCGTTTATGATGCACGGAAACGTGGTCAAGGGCGTCATGAGCTTCCCGGAAATGGAGGCCATGATGTATAAGATCGAAGGCGAAGACCTCTACCTCATCGGCACGTCCGAGCACACGATGATTGGCCGCTTTATCGACCAGATTCTGCCCGAGAGCCAGCTTCCGCTGACGCTGACGAGCTATTCGCCCTGCTTCCGCAAGGAAGTCGGCAGCCACGGACTTGAGGAGCGCGGCGTCTACCGCATCCACCAGTTTGAAAAGCAGGAAATGATCGTCGTCTGCCGCCCGGAAGAATCCATGGTCTGGTATGACAAGCTGTGGCGCAACTCGGTGGAGCTGTTCCGCAATATGGAGATCCCCGTGCGGCAGCTCGAGTGCTGCTCCGGCGATCTGGCCGACCTGAAGGTCAAAAGCTGCGACATCGAGGCATGGAGCCCGCGGCAGCAGAAGTATTTTGAGGTCTGCTCCTGCTCGAACCTCGGCGACGCACAGGCCCGCCGCCTCGGCATCCGCGTCAAGGGCTCGGACGGGAAGACCTATTTGGCCCACACGCTGAACAACACCTGCGTGGCCCCGCCCCGCATGCTCATCGCATTCCTCGAAAACCATCTGCAGAAGGACGGCAGCGTAACGATTCCGAAGTGCCTGCAGCCGTATATGGGCGGCAAAGAAGTTTTGATCCCGAAGCATAAATAAGAGCTGGCGGATCTTTTCCGCCGAAGCATGTCGGAAGCATTTTTTGTTGCGTATCCGTAAAATGCTGCCTGCCCACCATCATCAAGATAGCGTGCGGATACGGTTTGTAGGGGCGGACGACCCTGTCCGCCCGGCGCACTGCACATCCGAAACGCGAAACCCTTCGGCGAGATCGTACTGCCCTACGGGCCGACAGAGTCGTCGGCCCCTACAAGACGATGGATAGGCCGGGAGTGCTCCCGGTTTCGGACGTTCTCTTTCTTTTCCAATATCAACCGAAAGGCAACCCAGCGAAGCGGTCGGCTTTCGGAAAGGAAGAAGGAGACTGCGGATGTGGAGTTTTCGCCGCCCCGGCGGAAACGGAATGGAGCTGGCTTCTTCTGACGCCGCGGCGATTCTTTTCTTTCTCGAAGAAGAGAAAGAAAAGAATGGGGGCGCAAATCGGGCGGACAGCGTCGCCCACCCCTATAAAGGCTCTCAGAAGATCCACGGGATTGCCACGCCAGCGTGCGCACTGGCTCGCAATGACGCTTCAATACGAGAAAAACAAATAAGGAGAAGAGGAAATGAAGAAGTTTTTCAACGAATTCAAGGAATTCATCTCCAAAGGCAATGTGATGGACATGGCCATCGGTGTGATCATTGCGACGGCCTTCGGCAAGATCACGACGTCGCTGGTCAACGACGTGTTTATGCCGCTGATCGGGATGCTGATCGGCGGGGTCGACCTCGCCACGCTGAACATCACGCTCTCGCCCGCCGTGGTAGACGAGGCCGGAACCGTGGTCAATGAGGCCGTGGTGGTCGGCATCGGTACCTTCCTGACAACGGTGATCGATTTTATTCTGGTCGCCTTCGTCGTGTTCCTGGTTGTCAAGGCGTTCAATGCCGCCAAGGCCAAGCTGGAAAAGCCCGCCGAGCCCGAACCTGCGCCGGCCGATCCCGAGCCGAGCAAGGAGGAGCTGCTGCTCACCGAAATCCGCGATCTGCTGAAGGAAAAATAAGCAAACGCCCCGCCCCTCTTCTGAAGGGCGGGGTCTTTTGTCCGCTGCCAAGGGCAAGGCCCGGCTTTTCAACGAGCCGGGGGAAACTGTTATCTGTTCCGAGCTGTCACACCGGAAAAGATGGCGGTCATCCTTTCTGTGGCCTATGCGCTTTGATCTGTCGGCGGCAGAATGTCAAAAACGGCCCGGATGCAAAGCATCCGGGCCGCGAGACTGTCAAAAAAACGATAAACTGCAGCTCCGCAATAGAGCAGCGGGGATAGAGTGAAAGGGGCAAAAAGCCCCTTT
>USLX01000090.1 GCA_900555665.1 uncultured Eubacteriales bacterium
TCGTCGGTCGCGGCCTTGATGGCGGCAACGTCGGTGCCCTTCTGGGCTTCCTTCAGTTTTTCGATTGCGGCGAGAACCGGAGCCTTGTCGGACTCAGAAACCTTGTCGCCCATCTCGTTCAGCGTCTTCTCGGACTGATAGATGACCTGATCGGCTGCGTTGCGCGTGTCGACTTCGTCTTTTCTCGCCTTATCCTCGGCGGCATACTGCTCGGCCTCCTTGACGGCCTTGTCGATGTCTTCCTTGGAGAGGTTCGAAGAAGCGGTGATGGTGATTTTCTGCTCGGCGCCGGTGCCGAGATCCTTGGCGCTGACGTTCACGATGCCGTTTGCATCGATGTCGAACGTGACCTCGATCTGCGGTACGCCGCGGGGCGCGGGCGCAATGCCGGTCAGCTGGAACTTGCCGAGGGTCTTGTTGTAAGCGGCCATCTCGCGCTCGCCCTGCAGGACATGGACCTCGACGGAGGTCTGGTTGTCGGCTGCGGTGGAGAAGACCTGGCTCTTCTTGGTCGGGATAGTGGTGTTGCGGTCGATCAGCTTGGTGAACACGCCGCCCATGGTCTCAATGCCAAGGCTCAGCGGGGTGACATCGAGCAGGAGCAGACCCTTGACGTCGCCGCCGAGGACGCCGCCCTGAATGGCTGCGCCGACTGCCACGCACTCGTCGGGGTTGATGCCCTTGAAGCCGTCCTTGCCGGTCAGCTTCTTGACCTCTTCCTGCACGGCCGGGATACGGCTGGAGCCGCCGACAAGCAGAACCTTGGAGATGTCGTTCGCGGTCAGGCCCGCGTCGGCCATCGCCTGCTTGACCGGGCCGACAGTTGCTTCGACCAGATGCGCGGTCAGCTCGTTGAACTTTGCACGGGTCAGCGTCACGTCGAGGTGCTTCGGGCCGGTGGCGTCCGCCGTGATATACGGCAGGTTGATGTTGGACGTGGTAACACCAGAGAGCTCGATCTTTGCCTTTTCGGCAGCTTCCTTCAGACGCTGCATGGCGACCTTGTCGTTCGACAGGTCAATGCCCTCGGCCTTTTTGAACTCGTCAACGAGGTATTTCATGATGGCCTCGTCGAAGTCGTCGCCGCCGAGATGGGTATTGCCGTTGGTGGCCAGAACTTCGATGACGCCGTCGCCGATGTCGAGGATGGAGACATCGAACGTGCCGCCGCCGAGGTCGTAGACCATGATCTTCTGCTCGGCTTCCTTATCCACGCCGTAGGCCAGCGCGGCTGCGGTCGGCTCGTTGATGATACGCTTGACTTCGAGGCCCGCGATCTTGCCGGCGTCCTTGGTGGCCTGACGCTGGGCATCGTTGAAGTAGGCCGGGACGGTGATGACAGCTTCACTGACGGTGCCGCCGAGGTAGGCCTCTGCGTCGGCCTTCAGCTTCTGCAGGATCATCGCGGAGATCTCCTGCGGGGTGTACTTCTTGCCATCGATGTCGACTTTATAATCGGTGCCCATGTGGCGCTTGATGGAAGAGATGGTGCGGTCGGAGTTCGTGACGGCCTGACGCTTTGCGACCTGGCCGACCATACGCTCGCCGGTCTTCGAGAACGCGACGACGGACGGGGTGGTGCGGTTGCCTTCGGCATTGGCGATGACGACGGGTTCGCCGCCTTCCATGACTGCTACACAGCTGTTGGT
Organism: uncultured Eubacteriales bacterium; assembly: GCA_900555665.1. Taxonomy (GTDB): domain Bacteria; phylum Bacillota; class Clostridia; order Oscillospirales; family Oscillospiraceae; genus CAG-170. The sequence goes on from USLX01000090.1 coordinate 1,650, forward strand.
TGTACCAAGATCGATACCAATAATTTTACTCATAATCAATTCCTCCAATTTATATCAAGAAACAGTTTTTACAAATTTATCAAAACCCATTCCGGGTGGCTTGCAGTTTAGTTCGCGACTTTGACCATTGCGAAGCGGACGACCTTTTCGCCGATGCGGAAGCCCTTCTGGAAAACCTCCAGAATGACATTTTCGCCCGCGCTTTCATCTTCCGCGTGCATCACGGCGTTGTGCAGCGTGGGGTCGAATGCCTCGCCGGCTTCACCGAACGCCGTCACGCCGAGCTTTTCGAAGATGCCGGTGAGCTGCGTCATCGTCATCTCCACGCCCTTTTTGAACGCCTCGTCGGCGGTCTGCTGGGCGAGGGCCCGTTCCAGATTGTCGTAGACCGGCAGGAATTTTTCTACTGTTTCGGCCTTGATCTCGGTGTAAAGGTTGTCCTTTTCCTTCTGGCTGCGCTTGCGGAAATTGTCATATTCCGCGGCCAGCCGCAGATAATTGTCATGCTCCTTTGCCAGATCGGCCTTCGCCTGATCGAGCTCCGAGGGCTTCGCCGCTTCGGCGGGTGCTTCAGTCTGCTGGGCGGTGGATTCTTCGGCCTGCGGCGCTGCGGCGGTCTGTTCGACCGGCTGCTGCGCTTCGGCCTGCTCTACATTCTTTTCTTCGTCTGCCATATCTTATCCCTCCGGGGTGTTGTTCTTTTTGGGGTCTTCGAGCGCGGGCGTCTGGCTCTTCTGAAACATTCTGCCCAAATTCTCGGCAAAATAGCTCAGCCGCGCCGTGATCTGCGCGTAATCCATTCTTGTGGGGCCGAGGACGCCGATCATGCCCTGCATTCCGTCGCCGATGTCGAACTTCGTCATCACGACGCTGGTGTCTTTCAGCTCCTTGGCAACGTTTTCCGGCCCGACGAGGATCTGCGTCCGGGCATTGGAAGAGAGTATCGCAGGGAGATTGGAGATGACGTCCTCATCGAGGTTCGTCAAAACCTCCTGCGCTTTTTCAATGTCGTGGTATTCCGGCTGGCTGAGCAGCTTGGCCTGACCGGTCATATAGACCTCCTCAGTCGGCCGACGGAGCAGCTCGGTAACAAAATCAACGATGATCGGAACGAGGTTTGCCGCCTCGCCCGCGCTGCGCGTCACTCTTGCGAGCACTTCCGGCGTGATGGCGTCGGCAGCCAGATCGGTAAGCCCGGCGTTGAGCACAGCGGAGAGCAGCTTGAGGTCGGCCTCCGTCACGTCCACCGGCAGTCGGATCAGCTTGTTCTTCACCGAATTGTCGCTGAGCATCACAACCAGAATAAAGCTGCCTGCCTCCGCAAGGATCAGGTCGAAGCGCTTGACGGTGATACTCACGGGGCCTCTGGCCACGGCATAAGCCGGGAGATTCGTCATCCGCGAGACCATCTTGCCGACTTCGCTGATCATGTTGTCAAACTGCTGCATCTTGCCTTCCATGGCCTGGTTGATCGAGCGCGTCTCATCAACGGTCAGGCGGTAGTCCTGCATCAGCTCGTCCACATAGAAGCGGTATCCCGTCGCACTCGGCACGCGCCCGGCGGAGGTGTGCGGCTGCTCAAGCAGCCCGAGGTTTGTCAGATCCGCCATCTCGTTGCGGATGGTGGCGGAGGAGAAATCCATGCCAGGCATCTGTGCGATGGTCTTGGAGCCGACCGGCTCGGCAGTACGGATGTATTCATCCACGATAGCACGCAGAATCTTTTTCTTCCGTTCCGACAGTTCCATGTCCGCAGCTCCTTTTCTTGGTTTAGCACTCCTTATCCCTGAGTGCTAAACGCAGTTTATCACCACTTTCCTCCAATGTCAATAGGCCAGAATTGAAATATTTGTGAACAGTCGGAAAATCGTCTGTGAACACCGCGGGCCGGCCAAAAATGACGTGGCAGTTTAGACCTTTGGATGCAGCCTGCGGAGACGGCTCCCTCAATCCGCGCAAAATGCAGCCGTCCCCGCGTCTCCCACAGTCGCCCTTGGTGACAGTGACCTCTTGTGTAGTGAGCTTGGAATATGTGCGGCGGGAAACCTCCGTAAGATCTGTGGGATTGCAACACCAGCGTGTGCCTTTATTTCGCAATGATACTTCTATTTGAGATGTTAACCGTCAGCGTAAAGAAAGCCGCAACTTTCGTTGCGGCTCAGCGTGTCGAAAAAGTCTTTTCGCCCCGCTGCCCGTCCAGTTTTTCAAACTTATAAAGTTTGAAAAACTGCTTGATTGAACGCGAAGGGGGCTCTTTGCCCCCTTCACTCTTCCCCTGCGACTCTGTCACAAACCTGCATTTCACCGTTTTTTCACAGTCTCACAGCCGCCCGCTCTCTTTTCGAGAGCGGGCGGCTGTTTCTTCCGACGATCGACGATCAAAACGTTATTTCACGGTCTGCCCATGGACAGGATTCTGCGTCACCGGCGAGGCCGCCGGATCGTTCACGTCGTACCACTTATTCTGGCCGTACATCAAAACCGGCGTCCCATCATCCAGGTTGTTGAACAGATACTCCATCGCGCCATCCGGCGTATTGATGCACCCGTGTGACCCGTCATCGACGTAATACTCCCCGCCGAAGACCGACCGCCAGGAGGCATCATGGAAGCCGATCACGTCGTGGATAATGCTGATCCAGTATTTCACAAACACGCGGAAATCCGAGCCCACCAGCACGCAGTTTCGCTGCTTGTTGTGCGAATAATAGAGGCCGGTCGGCGTCTGGTGTCCGTCGAGCTTGCCGGTCACCACATTCGAATTGAGCACCATTCTGCCGTTTTTAAAATACGTCAGCTGCTGGTTGTCAAAATCGACCTCCACATAGGTGTCGCCGAGTGAAAACGGCTTCCCCGCGCGGTAGCAGATCAGCGGCGCACCGATCTCGCCGCTCCGCAAAAACAGGAGCTGCGCCATCAGCGCCTTGACCGCCGCCGCGGCATCCAGCTGATAATCGCACGGCAAAAACCCGATCTCCGTCCATCCCTTGACATAGGACTCAAAGAGATACGGCCCGCTTTTTATGCCATAGTCCGCCTTCCATCCGTCGGCCAGCGTCCGGAGCGCCGTCTCACGGAACAAAACCGTGCCGTCCTCCGTCTCCGCCAGCGCGCCCAGCGCCTCCTTGTCCAGCGTCAACATCTCCCCCGCCAGCGTCGGCGAATTGCTGGCAAGCTGCACCGTAATCACAAGCGCATTCTGCGCATTCTGCCATTTTCCCGCTGCAACCCGGACGCCTTCCGCACACAGCGACGCGCCCGTAGATTGATATTGATTCAAAAGCTTCTGTGCCGCGCCCTGGTCGACCGCGCCGTCTTTCATCAGCGCCTGCAGCAGCGTCTGTCCGCCGTCTTTGACCTTCGCAAACAGTGCCAGCCACGTCATCACCGCCAGATCTCCGCGCGTAAATGTCCCGGAAAAGAGCGAAGCGTGATAAAATCCACACTCCGCCGCAAAGGCCTCGGCCTCGTCGTATGTAAAGTCTTCGCCGTCGCGATATCCGAGCGCCCGAAGCAGAAACACGGCGTAATCCTTCGCGCGGCAAACGCGCTCCGCACCAAACTTGTCCGCGCCAACGCCGCGTGCCAGGCCGTTGGCATACAGCCACGCGGTGTCCGCCGCGGCCCAATCCGCAACGTCCTTGAACGGATTTTCAATCGCACCCTCCGTCAACTGCGCTTTGGCGGCCTCCTCGGCCCCGCAGAGCCGGACGAGCATCGCGGCCGCCTCGACGCGCGTCGGCGCGCGGTCGAGCGCAAAGCCCGAACGCGTGCCGCGAAACACATCAATCGTGCCCAGATTTTCTGCCGCGATCTCCGCAGGCACGGTGCTGACCTCCGCTCCCTCCTCCGCGAAAGCCGTCGGCGCAAGGGCAGAGAGCAGCAAAACGAGTGTGAGGAATAAACTAAGGCATTTTTTCATATCCCGGTGTCTCTTTCTGTTTTTTCTTGGAATCCCCGCAAGCGCGGGCGGTTTTATTATACGCGCCCTGCATCCGGAATGCAAACCCTATTTTCGCTCGATCCGTACGAAAAATCTCCCCCTCGGAATCTCTTCCGAGGGGGAGCTGGATTGCTTATCACTTACTTCTTCAAAAGCGCACAAAAGCGCATCAGGATCGTTGCGACCTCGGCGCGCGTAGCCGTCGCCTTCGGCCGGAGCAGCCCGTTCGAGCCCTCGACGAGCCCCTGGCCAACGGCCCAGTTCATCGCCGAAACCGCCCAGCCGCTCACGCTCTCGCGATCCGCGAACTGTCCCAGATTCTCCTCCAGCGTCACCGCGTCCATGCCATTGAACGCCGCATACCGGAACAGCATCGCCACCAGCTGCTC
>USLX01000091.1 GCA_900555665.1 uncultured Eubacteriales bacterium
ACCATCGGTGCGGGCCGCGTTATTATTTCTGATTCAATCCCAGACTTCGGTCGGGGCCGGAATCGTCGCTGATGTCGACGCTGACCTGCGCGCTGGACTCCTTCACGCCGATCCCCACGCGGTAAACCCGCGCCGAGGTCAGATTCTCAAACAGCACGGAGCGGTTTTCCTCCGTGATGAGCCCGTACTGGATGGCGTCTTCCATGTCCACCGCGTTGTAGAGATAGACATAGATCTCCGCGCCCTGTTCCAGATCCTCCGTCGCCTCCACACGGATGCGCGTCGTGTTCGTGGACAAAACGCTCGCCGTCAGCGCCAGATCATCGGAGCCGACCGGGGCCGTCAGATTATAATCCGAAACTGTCAGGTCGAGATAGCTGTAGGGCCGCTCGACGGGATTTTTCTCATGCGCCGCGATATAAGCCTCCACGGCACGGGCGCCGTCCCGCAGATCGACGACCTCGCCCGTACCATCCCTGGCCGAGAGGACGATCCTATCCGGCACATCCTCGCTCGCGGGGTTCCATTGGCCGCTGAGGCCGAGGGAAAACAGCTCATCGATCGGGTACTGCCGGATATAGAGGCCAGAGCCGACCTCCTGAGAATCGTAGTTCTCGAAATCGCCCCAGGTGAGCGAATCCCCCTTCTCCGCGAGGAACACCACATCGTCCAGCGTCAGCAGCTTGACAGTAAAGTGGTCTGCGTTGTCCTCGCCCGTCCGGATCCAGCGGACGTAGGCCCACTGCCGCTGCGTGGAATCCACCAGATCGACCGCGACCGCCGTGCCGCACTCCTGCCAGACATAGAGATCCTCCGGCATATCCGGGTCGTCGCCTTCGTGGATGAAGTAATCGTGGCCCTGCAGGTTGGTGTCGCCCGATTGCTCCTTCGTCACGAGGCCCGCGCGGATGTACCCGTAGGGCAGATGCGTCACCGGCTTCTCCGGCGCGACATAGCGCGCGTCGCCAAACGTCAGCATCGGCGGCAGGTCGCCCGTCGTTGCTGCCTCCTGCGCCGTCTTCGGGTTCGTCAGGAAGCAGACGGCCAGCAGGGCGCAGAGCAGAATTGCAATCAAGGTGACCCAAAAGGCCGGCTTTTTATAGTTCAGCACCCGCTTTACACGCTCCTTCACGCCCACCTCGCCAAACGCCAGCGGGCAGGCCAGCACCGCCCGTCCCGCCGTCGCGCAGGAGAGCAGCGCGGACGAATAGGCCTTCCGCTCCGCGAGGCCCAGCTCCCGCACGGCCCGCTCGTCGCAGGCCAGCTCCAGATCCCGGCAGAAGCACCGGTAGGCGAACCAGCAAAGCGGCTGGAACCAGTAGACCGCCAGCAGCAGATAGCCCAGCGGCTTCCACCAGTGGTCGCGCCGCGCGAGATGTGCCCGCTCATGCGCGAGGACATAGTCCTGTGCCGTGCCGTCCAGCCCCGAAGGCAGATAAACCCGCGGGCGGAGCACGCCCAGAATAAACGGCGAGGCGACCGCGTCGCAGAGCCAAATATTCTCCCGCAGCAGCGCGGCCTCGCGTACGCGCCGCTTTGTCTGTACCAGCCGCACGAGCGCGTAGAGGAGCAGCGCCGCGCAGCCCGCAGCCCAGACGAGGCCTGTGATCTCCGTCCAGAAGTGGAGCGGATTCATGCTCACCGCCGCGTCGGAGCGGAAATACGGCGCCATCAGCCGCTCGTTGACCGCGCTGTTCAGCGCTTCGATGCCGGACGTCAGCCGCGGCACGGCATCATATCGAACCGTATTTTGTGAAAGCGTCTCCGCACTCGGCACCAAACTCCACGCGCTCTCGATCCGGATCGGCAGCACAAGCCGCACTGCCGCAAGCCCCCACAGCAAACACCGCACCCATGCCGCAATTTTTTGCAGCACCGGCCGCAGGATCAGCAGCGCCAAAATCATCCATCCCGCGCTGACCGCCCGATTAAATAGCTCCAAAAACACCGCGCTCATACCCGTTCCTCCGCCTGATCGATCATCGCGCGCAGCTCCCCGGCCTCTTCTGCCGTCAATCCGCGCCCCGACGTAAATGCCGCCAGAAACGCGGGCAGCGAGCCGGAAAACGTGTCTTCCACGAACTTTTTGCTCTGCTTCGCGTAAAACTCCTCGCGGCTCAGCCGCACATGAACTGTCCCGCCGTCGTTTTCAAACAGGCCCTTTTCACACAGGCGGCGGATGACCGTGTGCGTCGTCGTCCGCTTCCAGTGCAGCTCCACCTCCGCCAGTTTCACAAGTACCGACGTCGTCACCGGCGCATTCGCCCAGATCAAATCAGCAAACCGCGCCTCGATCAGCCCCAATTGCAGCTCAGACATGCGGCAACCTCCTGTCTACAATTTGTAGTCTCCAATGACATACTACATGATGTAGTCTCCGCTGTCAAGCCCATATTTACTTTTTCGGGCCGCGCCGGTATAATAGCCGTAAGGGGGCGAGAAGGATGGAAAAATCGGAGGCGCTGCGGCAGTATTTTGGCTATGAATCGTTTCATCCGGGGCAGGAGACACTGATCGATGCGGTGCTCTCCGGGCGCGATGCGCTCGGTGTCATGCCGACTGGCGGCGGAAAGAGCCTTTGCTATCAGCTGCCCGCGCTGCTGCTCCCGGGGATTACGGTGGTGATATCGCCACTGATCTCGCTGATGAAAGATCAGGTAATGGCGCTGAAAAATATGGGCATTCCTGCGGCTTTTATCAACAGTACGCTTTCGCCCGAGCAGCTGCGTGCGGTGTATAAGCGGGTGCGAGAGGGGATGTATCGGCTTGTCTATGTGGCACCGGAGCGGCTGGGGGCGCCGGGATTTGCGGCGGCGCTGCGGGAAAGGCCGGTTTCGCTGCTGGCCGTGGACGAGGCGCACTGCATTTCACAGTGGGGACAGGACTTCCGCCCCAGTTATTTGAGGATTACAGACTTTATCGAGGCCCTGCCGCGCCGTCCGGTGGTGGCGGCCTACACGGCGACGGCGACCACACGGGTGCGGAATGATATCCGCGCGAGCCTTGCTCTGCGAGATCCGGTGACGGTAGTAACAGGCTTCGACCGGCCAAATCTGCGCTTTGACGTCCTGCGGCCCAAGCGGAAAAACGAGGCCCTGCTCCGGCTGATGGAAGCGAAGAGGGGGCAGAGCGGCATTGTTTACTGCGCGACGAGGAAAAACGTGGAGGCCATATGCCAGCTGCTTCTGGAAAACGGTTATTCGGCCACGCGCTACCATGCGGGGCTGGAGGATGAGGAGCGGCGGCAGAATCAGGAGGATTTTATCTGCGACCGCAGCCCCGTGATTGTGGCAACAAACGCCTTTGGCATGGGAATCGACAAATCGAATGTCAGTTTTGTCATCCATTACAATATGCCCAAGAGCCTCGAAGCGTATTATCAGGAGGCAGGGCGCGCGGGGAGAGACGGAAGTGCGGCAGACTGCGTGCTGCTGTTTTCCGCGGGCGACGTGCAGACGGCGAAATTTTTGATTGAAAACGCTGCGGAAAATGAAGAATTGACGCCCGAGGAGCGGCAGACGGTGCAGGAGGAAGAGCTCCGCCGGCTGAATGCGATGGTGGGTTACTGCAAAACGGCGGAGTGTCTGCGCGGATATCTGCTGGACTATTTTGGGCAGAAGCATCCGCCGCGCTGCGGCAACTGCGGCACCTGTGAGAGCGAATATCTCGAGCGCGACATCACGCGCGAGGCACAGATGATCCTTTCCTGCATCCGCCGGGTGCAGGAACAGTTGGGCTACAGCGTGGGACAGACGATGATCTGCGCCGTGCTGCGCGGCGGGCGCTCGGCACGGCTTTTGCAGCTCGGACTGGATCGCCTGCCGACCTACGGCCTGCTGCGGCAGACGCCGCGCGCGGAGCTCGGAAGGTATTTGGAGGCGATGGAAGCGGAAGGCGTGCTGCAAACCGAACCTGCGCATCAGACGCTGGAATGGACCACGGGTTCGCGGGAGGTGCTCTTTGCGGGAAGGCAGGTTTGCCTGCGTCTGCGCCAGGGCGACGAGACGGCACGGGCCGAACGTGCGCAAAAGACGGAACGCGGCGAACTTTTTGAGGCGCTCCGGGTGTTGCGCTTCCGATTGGCGCAGGAAGCTGGTGTGCCGGCTTACGTCATCTTTTCCAATACGGCGCTGAGGGACATGGCTACGCGCGCACCGCTGACGATGGAGGAATTTTTGCGTGTTTCCGGTGTGGGCCGTGTAAAGGCTGAGCGCTATGGCGAGGTGTTTCTGCAGGAAATCCGGTGCTATCTGGCAGAAAACCCGGCGTGAGAACATCAAAATATCCCTTAAAATTGAAGCAACATTGCGAAATGAGCGCGCAGGTCGATTTGCACTGACGCTTCTTTTTGAGTGCGTTCGCGGGGCCCCTCTCAGGCGCTTCGCGCCAGCTCCCACGGAGGGGGAGCCTATCCGCTGCGGCGGAGATTCTCCCCCCAGTCAGCCTTTTGGCTGACAGCCCCCTCTACCAAGAGGGGGCCTTTTGAGGAGGGGGAAAGCAAATGGGCAGCCGCAGAATGGGAGATTCTGTGACTGCCGTTTTTTGATTGCATTCGGAGGGTGTATTCTTCCAACTGCCAACGCGCCCGGACAGCAGTCCTTTTTGCGCTGTGCGGCGTCATTTTTCCTTGAAATACGTCAGGATTCCTGCGGAAAAAGTGTCTTGCACAGCACGAAAATTCCTCGCTGCCGGTCACATTTTCAGTTTTCAGATACACCCAAAGCCGTCAAAAGCGGCGGAGAGGATTGTCTCTCCGCCGCGCTTCGCATGATTTCCAAATTCGCACAGTAAAATTCAGCCGGCATCCGTCATCCCCGGTCTGCAAGGAACCGCTGCACCGCCTCGCGTGTCGGGATGGCCGGAATGCCGCCCCTATGCTGCACGCAAAGTGCGGCGACTGCGTGGCCGATCCGCGCGCAGGCTGTCCACGCTTCCCGCCCCAGTGCCTCCGGCTGCTTTTCAAACGCGAGAAACTGCGCCAAAAAGCCGCCCCAGAAGGCGTCCCCCGCGCCGGTCGTATCCACCACCGGAACCGCAAACCCTGGCACAATCTCAATCTGCTCCTTCCACGCCAGCGCCGCGCCGTCCTTGCCGAGCGTCACGGCGACGACCTTCGGCCCCAGGCCAAGCAGCTGTTTCGCCGCGCGCTGCGGATCCGCCTCACCAGTAAGCAGTACGCTCTCTTCATCCGAAACCTTCAGCAGATCCGCCAGCGGCAGCATTCCCCGGATCGAATCCAGCGCCGCATCTTTGTTCTTCCAAAGGCCGGCCCGGTAATTCGGATCGTAGGAAATCAGAGCGCCCGCGGCCTTGGCCATGCGGACCGCCTCGTAGGTCGCCGTCCTCGCAGGCTCGTTTGTCAGGGACAAGGAGCCGATGTGGAAGATCCTGCAGCCCTCCACAACCTCTTTTCGCAGCTCCGCGCTGCGCAGGCAGGTGTCTGCCCCCGGTTTTCTGGCAAAGGAAAACGCGCGCTCCCCGTCTTCGTTGATCGCGACAAAGGCCAGCGTCGTAAACGCCTCGTCTGTCTGCAGCAGGCCGCTCGTGTCGATCTGCTCGGCCTGCAGTGTTTTCCGCAGAAAGTCCCCGTGCATATCCGCGCCGACCTTGCCGATAAACGCGGTTCTGCATCCCATATGGCTGGCCGCGGTCAGCAAATTTGCCGGAGCGCCGCCGGCATTCTGCTCAAAAAGCCGCTGCCCGGATGCGCTGACGCCCGCCTCCGTAAAGTCGATCAACAGTTCGCCCAGCGCGGCAATCTCAAAATTTTTCTGCATCGTTCCTCCCTGCTCCGTCTTAAAATCATCCGGCGCATGATCCGTCTCATGCACGTTCTCTAGGGTGTATTCTTCCAACTCCCAATGTGACCGGCAGCGAGGAATTTTTGCGCTG
>USLX01000092.1 GCA_900555665.1 uncultured Eubacteriales bacterium
CGGCAGCGGGGCGAAAAGGCTTTTTCGACACGCTGACGGCCCGGATGCAAAGCATCCGGGCCGCAGGTTTACCACCAGGAGCCAAAGGGATCGTCGTCGCCGGAGGAGCCGGTGTTTCCGGTGTCGCCGGTATTGCCGGAGTCCGGGTTCGTCGGATCGGTGGTATCATCCGGGTTTTCGGGGTCTTCCGGTTCCTCGGGTTCGGGTTCGACGTAGGGCGTGACCTCGTAGGAGATGTTGCGGGACTTATAGACGTCCGTGTGCAGCTTTTCCTCTTTCAGCACGCTGCCGTCGGCCTTGACGTACTTGCGGTACGCCTCGACGGTGTAGCCGGTATAGGCGCCGTTGACGCGCTTGCCGAGAACGTACTTGTTGCCCGCGGCGTCGACGGCGATGTCGATGGCATTGCCGTTGGCGTCCACGCCGGCGCCCTTCTGAATGGTGATCTCGGTCTTCTGGTCGTCGGTCTTGCCGGCCTCCTCGATGACCGTCTTATAGGCCTTGGTGTTGATGGTCTTGTGGCTCAGCTCGATATGATCCCAGTCGCGCTCGGGCGTGGTGCCCAGAAGCTTGATGTGGACATAACCGCCGGAGACGGAGGCGTCGATGCGGATGGGCTTTTCGGTGTTGTTCTTGAACTTATAATCGATGTTGCCCCAGTAGACGGTCGCGTCCATGCCGGCCTCGACGTAGGTGACGAGGAACATATGCGGCTCGCGGTAGGTGATCTGCATGTCGGCAAGCAAACAGGCGGTGTAGATGGTCGAGGCAACCTGGCAGACGCCGCCGCCCTCGGATTCCTCGCTCTTGCCGCCGGAGGCATAGACGGTCGCGGCCTTATAGCCCTTCTCCTTCGTGCGTTCGCCGACGACGCCGTTGAACGAGAACTCCTCGCCGGGATTCAGGATCGTGCCGTTGATGGCCTTGCAGGCCAGCTCGAGATTGGTGGTACGGTTGGCGTTTGCCGTGTGCGGGGAATCACACTGGCCGAGGACGTCGGAGAAATACTCAGCCTCGAGGGACTTCAGCGTAACCTCGGGTTCGCGATCCTCCATCTGGATGGTGATGACCTCGCCGGCCTTGGCCATGGCGATCTGCTGCGTGTAATAAGCAAGGTCGAAGCCGTAGCCGACCTCCTCGGGGACGAGCTTTTTGGCCTCTTCGTCGTAGTAGGCGTCGACGGTGTCCGTGCAGTACTTGTCATAATAGCTCTGCAGGTCGACCGGGTCACAGGGCGTCGTCTCGTAGTCGAAGCTGAGGTCGGAGAAGTTGCCCGTGGTGAAGCGCTGGAGCACGGCGTCATAGAGCGCGTCGGCGTCGAGGTGGATGGCCGGGGAGCCGGCGGTGACGGTGATGGTGCCTGCGTCCTCGTCGACCTTGACGATGGGGTCGATGCGGTCGGATTCGGCATCGCGCGCGGTCTGGTCGATCAGGGAGCGGATGTAATCGGTGTCGAGGTTCAGGCTGGACTCCAGATCAACGTTATATTCGTTGTGCTTCGCGCGGTTGTAGGTAATGAGCGCAGTGATGGGCCCGCCGCTGCGGCCATACTGCATGGCCTGGTCAATGGCCTCGTCAGCGTTCAGCGCAACCTGGCTGACCTCCGGCGTGAAGGACAGCGAACGATCCGGAAGCACGACGGTCAGCGTATCGGCGGAGGTATGCTGGTCGACGGCCTCCTGCACGGCGTTGATGGCGGCGTCACGCTTCAGCCCGCCGACGTTGATGCCCGCGACATAGACGTTCGGGTAGATGGTATCCTGCCCTTTCAGGATCATACCGTAGGCGCAGACGCAGAGCACGGCCACCAAAAGGACGCAGCCGACAAGAATACCGACCTTTTTGCCGCCGCCGGACTTCTTCGGGGCGGAGCCGCCGGTGTGTTTCTGCGCGGCGGTCGGCTTGCGGGAAGGCTTTTGTGCCTCAAATTTTCCTCGTTTCAAATGAGATCCCTCCTATTCGGAACACGGCAATTCTGCCGAAAAAGCTCAATTATGGTTACCCACATTATAGCGGAGTGTCCCTGCTTTTGCAATGGTGATTCGTTCAAGAAAGTATGTTGGAATTCTGAATTTTCCATTAAGGATTGCCAGATTCCGTACTGCTCGAACGCGCGATTGCATAATTGCCGACCAGTTTCTGGGCTGCTTTCAGCGCATCCTCGCCTTTGGCGAGCTTCACCGTCAGCTGCGGCTGCTTGCCCGCGGCGAAGAAGATGCGTCCCTTGAACTCCGGCGCGGCACAGCAAGCCGAGACGGCTGCAAAGTCCAGCACGGCCATGAAGATCATAACGGACGTATCCTTCTGGCTGATCTCGGTGATGCCCGCGGCGGCGGCCCGGGCGCGGAGCAGCGCGACGTCGATCAGGTTCAGCACGCCCTTGGGCGGGTCGCCATAGCGGTCGACGATCTCGTCGAGCAGATCGTCCGCGTCGGACTGGCTGCGGATGGCGGCCATGCGGCGGTAGAGGTCCATGCGCTGTTCGCCGGAGGTGACGTAGGTCTTGGCGATGTTGGCCGCGATGTTGAGGTCGGCGGTACATTCCGGCTCCTTAAGTGCGCCTTCGCCCTGCTCCTCCAGAACGGCCTCTTCAAGCAGCTTGAGGTACATGTCGTAGCCGACGGACATCATGTGTCCCGACTGCTCGGAGCCGAGCAGGTCACCCGCGCCGCGGATCTCGAGGTCGCGCATCGCGATCTTGAAGCCGGAGCCGAACTCCGCGTATTCACGGATGGCCTCGAGGCGCTTTTCTGCGACCTCGGAGAGCACCTTGCCCTTGCGGAACGTCAGATAGGCGTAGGCGTGCCGGCTCGAACGGCCGACGCGGCCGCGCAGCTGATGGAGCTGCGAGAGGCCAAACTTGTCGGCGTCCTCGATGATGAGGGTGTTGACGTTCGGGACGTCGATGCCGGTTTCGATAATCGTCGTGCAGACGAGAACCTGAATGTCGCCGTTCGTGAGGGACTGCATCACGTCGCTGAGCCCTTCCTCGCCCATTTTGCCGTGCGCCACGGCGATGGAGACGTCCTCGCCGAGCTGGGCCTTGAGCTTCGCGGCGCATTCGTCGATCGACTCGACGCGGTTGTGCAGGTAATAGACCTGCCCACCGCGCGCAAGCTCCCGCCGGATGGCCTCGAGGACGACCTGATCGTTGTGTTCGAGGACGAAGGTCTGTACCGGGTAGCGGTCCTGCGGCGGCTCTTCGATGGTCGACATATCGCGCAGGCCCGAAAGGGCCATGTTGAGCGTGCGCGGGATGGGCGTTGCGGATAGGGTTAAGACGTCGACGCCGCGCGAAAGTTCCTTCAACCGTTCTTTGTGCGTCACGCCGAAGCGCTGCTCCTCGTCGATGATCAGAAGGCCGAGATCCTTGAACTGCACCGATTTTTGCAGGAGCTTGTGCGTGCCGATGATGAGGTCGATCTTGCCAACGGACAGGTCGTAGAGCGTCTTTTTCTGCTGCTGCGCCGTGCGGAACCGGGAGAGGACGTCGATCGTGACCGGGAACGACGCGAAGCGGCGCACGGCAGTCAAATAATGCTGCTGGGCCAGAACGGTCGTCGGCACCAAGATCGCCACCTGCTTGCCGTCCAAGATGCACTTCATCGCGGCGCGGAGCGCGACCTCCGTCTTGCCGAAGCCGACATCGCCGCAGAGCAATCGCTCCATCGGGGACGGGGACTCCATATCCCGCTTGATCTCGGCGATGCAGCGGAGCTGGTCATCGGTCTCGGCGTAGGGGAAGCTTTCTTCAAACTCCTTCTGCCACGGCGAATCCGCCGCAAAGGCGAAGCCGGGCAGGCGCTTGCGCGCAGCGTAGAGCTGGATGAGGCCCTTGGCGAGATCCTTGGCCGCGGCCTTGGCGCGGGCCTTGGCCTTCTGCCACTGGTCGCCGCCGAGCTTATTGAGGCGGACGGGCGCATCCTCGCCGCCGGAGCCGATATACTTGCTGACAAGGTCGAGCTGCGTGGCGGGGACATAGAGCGCGTCGCTGCCCTGGTAGGCAATCTTGACGTAATCCTTGATCACGCCGCCGACCTTCATCTGCTCCATGCCGACGTAGCGCCCGATGCCGTGGTGCTCGTGGACAACCAGGTCGCCTGGCGTGAGATCGGTGAAGGATTCGAGCTTTTTGCGGTTTGTGGCCGCTTTTTTGCGCTTGGCGGCGGGCTTCTGCTCACGCCGGGTCAAAAGCTGCCCCTCTGTCAGGATGGCCCAGTGCAGGTCGGGATATTCGAGTCCCGCGGGGAGCGAACCGTCGGTAATCAGGATCTGCCCCTGCTGCGGCGCCTTCGTCAGCGGGAAGGCCAGAAGGACATTCACGCCGCCCTCCGTGAGCATATCCTTCAGGATCTCCCCGCGGCGCTTGCCGCCGCAGAGGACGAGGCAGCCATATTCGTTTTTCACATAATGCTTCAGGTCGGAAACCGCCGTATCAAGACTGCCGCCGTAGCCCGGTAGCTGACGGGCCGTGACGGACAGGAGCTTTTGCGGCGGGAGCGTCTCGGGGTAGCGCGAGGCCAAAAAGCTGTCGAAGTAGACCGTGCCGCGCCCGGCGAACTGGCCGAGCAGCGGCTCGTATTCCGCCTGAAATTCGCAGAGCTCGCCCGCGAGCGTACCGGACGAGAGCAGGACGTCGAGCGTCTGGCCGAATTCCTCACTGCGGGCGCGCGCGCCGCGCTGCAGATTGCCGTGGTCGCAGAAAAAGACAGCCGCGTCCTGCGAGATGTAGTCCGCTGCGCAGGCAAATTCCGGATAAATCAGGGCCAGATAGCGGTCCGCTGCGGAAAAGCTGACGCCGTTTTCCAATTTTTCGCAGTCAGCCTCCAGCGTTTTGATGAGCGCCTGATTGGGCGTTTTCCGGCGGTTTTGCCGGGCGATATGTGCACGCAGATCGGCACAGAGGCCGGAAATTCCCTCCGGATGCAAGCCCGGCAGGGCTTCCTGCGTCGGCAAGAGCACGGCCTCGTCGCAGTTTTCCGTGCGGCGCTGTGTGACGGGGTCGAAAAAGCCCATCGCGTCCAGTTCGTCGCCGAAGAATTCGGCCCGGACGGGCTGGTCGTGCGCGGGGGAGAAGACGTCGAGAATGCCGCCGCGCAATGCAAACTGCCCTACACCTTCCACCAGACTCGCGCGGGTATAGCCGGCAGCGATCAACTTGGCGGTCAGCGCGTCCAGATCATAGCTGGCGCCTGCAGTGAGGCGGATCGTCCCGGCATAGAGCGTCGATTTTGGAATTGTGCGGAGCTGAAGCGCCTCAAGCGTCGTGACAAGCACGGGGATCTGGCCGCAGGAGAGGGCATAGAGCATGCGCACTCTCCGCTGCTCCCACTCGCGGGAGATGCCCGCCGCATCCAGAAATGTCAGTTCCCGGCCCGGGAGCACCACGGGCGGCGCGCCGAGGAAGGCGGCCAGCTCGGTAGCCAGGCGGGAGGCGGCCATATCATCCTGACAGACCGCAACGACAGGTCGGCCCGTGTCGGCATGCAGCGCGGCGATCCAGTGCGCGCGGGCAATCTGGCTGACGCCGGAGACGGCGGCGGTCTGCCCGGCGGCAAGCATTTCGCGCAGCTGCATATATTCCGGGCTGGTATGCAGAAGAGAGAGCAGGACGTTCATGTAGGACACCTCCAGGACAGGCTTTCTCGGGTGTATTCTTCCAACTCCCGACGCACCCGGACGGCGGGCCTTTTCACGCCGCGCCGCGTCATTTTTCCTTGAAATACGTCAGGATTCCTGCGAA
>USLX01000093.1 GCA_900555665.1 uncultured Eubacteriales bacterium
TTTTAAAGTTCAAAAACCTGGACGGCAGCGGGGCGAAAAGGCTTTTTCGACACGCGGAAACCACCGGCTGCGTCGGTGGTTTTCTTTTTTTGGGGGGGAGCGAGGCCTCTCTCAGGTGCTGCGCGCCAGCTCTCCCGGAGGGGGAGGGTATTTGCGGCGGGCTCCCCCAGTCGCCTTCGGCGACAGCTCCCTCTGGTAGAGGGGGCCTTTGGTGCAGCCGCCCCCCCTTGAGACTTTGGGAAGATCTATGGGATTGCCACGCCAGTGACATCGGTTACTTATCTCGCAATGACGCTTCTATTTAAAGTCTGCAATGGCGCTCCGGTTTTGGCTTTTCCGCTGCGGCGGGGTGGCTCCCCCCAGTCTGCGCGGAGCGCAGACAGCCCCCTCTTGGTAGAGGGGGGCTTTTTGGGGGTGTTAGAGGAGGTTTTGGCAGGTGGGGAGCTGGATTTCGCGGATATGGTCGAGGGCGGCAAGGAGACGGGCGGCGGTGGGGAGATAGTCGGCTTTGCTGGCGAGGGCGGCATATTGGGCCAGCTCTGCAAAGGAGATGTTGACCTCGTCGAGCTCGGAATGGCCGAGGACGACACCGTAAAAGCGCTCCTGCCGGAGCCAGAGGGCTTGTGCCTGATGGAGGCTTTCGGCTGCGGCGGAAAAATCGCCACGGGAGGCCTCGGCGCAGGAGGCCGAGAGGATGGTCTGGACGGCCTTGGTTTCGGCGCGGACGGCGAGCGAGGCGCAGATGCAAAAGGCGAGGAGGACGGCGAGCAGGAGCGTGGCGAAGAGGGTATGCTTCATGTTGCATCCTCCCGGATGGAGAGATAGAGCTTGCCGCCGGGCTCACAGGTGAGGAGGAAGACATCACGGATGGCGCAGGAATGGGGACGAAGGGTTTCCAGCACCCAGGATTCGGTTTTGCCGAGGAGGGCGAGATTGTCCCGCAGGAGGCGGCCGCCGGAGATGACGGTGATGGGGAGCGAGAGCGGGTCGACGTGAATGCCGGCGTCTTTGGCGCAGGCGGGACGGTATTTGGAATAGAGGAGGGTGGAGAGATCGCCGCCGGTTTCCAGGATGGCGTATTGCACCGTGGAGAGGTCGACCACGCCCTGGAGGCGGAGATATTCGGTCAGCTCGTCGGGTGTGACGCGCGTTTTTTGCAGGTTTTTCTGGAGCAGTTTGCCGTTTTCGATGAGGATGACCGGCTTGCCGCAGACAAGATGGCGGAATTTGACGCTGTGATAGCTGAGTACGGAGAGCAGGATTTCCAGACTGAGCACGACGAGAATCGGGATCAGGCCGGCGAGGAGGGGGATGCCGCTGTCCTGCATGGGGACGGCGGCGAGATTGGCCACCAGCATGGTGACGACGAATTCCGTCGGCTCCATTTCTCCAAGCTGACGTTTGCCCATGAGGCGGATGGCGGCGATCAGAAGCAGATATAAAATGACCGCTCGCAGGAATGAGATCAGCATAAAATCACCTCGGAAGGAGTATGTCCGGATTTTGGAGGCGGCATGCGGGGCGGAGAAAAATTGACGCCGGGCTTGGGGCGGCATGTTGCGGGAAGGGAGGACATAGGATGGGGGTAAAAGGGGGGAGCAGGGTGCGGAGACGGTCGATTTTATGGAATGCACTGCTGCTGACCGGGGTGAACTTGCTGCTGCGGGGCGTTTCGATGGTATTTCAGGTGGCGCTCTCGCGGCGGATCGGGGCCGCGGGCGTGGGGCTGCTGCAGCTGGTTTTGACAGTGGAGACGGCGGCGATGACCTTCGGGCTTTCGGGCGCGCGGGTGGCGGCGATGTATCTTTGCGCGGAGGAATTCGGCAGGCGGCGGATGGAAGGGGTGCGGAGCGCGCTGGAGCACTGTTTGGGCTATGGGATGCTCTGCAGCGCGGCGGCCGGAGGCGCGCTGATTTTGGGGAGTGAATGGATCGCGGAGACATGGCTGCACGCGCGGGAGGCGGGCAGGTGTTTGCGCCTGGTGGCGCTGGGGCTGCCGGTGGGGTGCTGCGGGGCGATTTTGAGCGGATATTTTACGGCCTGCGGCCAGGTCGGGCGGCTGGTTCGGGTGGAGGCGGCGGAGCGGCTGGCGGGACTGGCGGTGACGCTGGCGCTGCTGCATCGCTACGCGGACGGGGGTGCGGCGGAGGCCTGCAGCGCGGTGATTTTGGGCGGCATGCTGACGGGGACGGCGAGCTGCGCGGTGCTGGCGGGGATGATCCGGCACGATTTGCGCGGCGCGGCGGCGTATGTGGGCGAGGGCATGGGGCGGAGAATGTTCCGGCTCTGTCTGCCGCTGGCGGCGAGCGACTATCTGCGCGCGGGATTGCGGACGGTGGAGCAGTTTTTGATCCCGTGGGGACTGATGCGGGCCGGAGGCGGCTCGGAGGCGGCGATGGCGGAATATGGGATGATGGGGGGAATGGTGTTTCCGGTTTTGATGTTTCCGGCGGCGATTTTGTATGCGCTGTCGGATCTGCTGGTGCCGGAGCTGGCGCGGTGCCGCGCGGAGGGACGGCAGGCGCGGATCCGGTATCTGACGGAGCGCTGCCTCCGGATGGGACTGCTCTATGCCGGGGCGGTGAGCGGAGGGCTGTTTGCACTGGGAGGCGCGCTGGGGGAGGCAATCTACGGCTCGGCGGAGGCGGGGCGGCTGCTGCGATGGCTCGCGCCGATGGTGCTCTCGCTCTACATGGATGCGATGGTGGACGGGATGCTGAAGGGGCTGGGGGAACAGGTGGCCTGCGTGCGGTACAACACGATCACGATGGCGATGGATGTGGCGCTGCTGGGGCTGTTTTTACCGCGGTTTGGAATGACGGCATATCTGGGAAGCTTTGCGCTGACACATCTGGTGAACTTTGCGCTGAGCCTGCGGCGGGGGCTCGTGGCGACGGGCTACCGGCCGGAGCGCGGATATGCGCTGCGGCTGCTGCTGTGTACGGCGGGGGCGGGAGCCGCGGCCTGCTTTGTGACGGGCGGGAGCGTGTGGGGGACGATGCTCTGGCGCGGGGCGGTCTTTGCGGCGATGTTTTTGGGGCTGCTCGGGCTCACGGGGACGCTGGGGCGGCGGGATACGGTCTGGCTGCGGCAGGCGCTGCGCGGGCATTGACAGGGGCGGTCGGCGTCCGGTATGATAGAGAAAAAAGGGCGCACAGGCGCCAGGAAAAGGAGCGGACAGAAGTGGGGCAGTGGCAGGTGCATCCGATTGCACCGGTATTTGATGGGACGTCGCGGGTGCTGATTTTGGGGTCGTTCCCGTCGGTGAAGTCGCGGGAGAGCGCGTTTTTTTACGGACATCCGCAGAACCGGTTTTGGAAGGTGATGGCGGCGGTTTTGGGGCAGGCGTGCCCGGAGACAGTCGCCGAGAAGCGGGAGATGCTGCTCGGGGGGCATGTGGCGGTTTGGGATGTCATTGCGCGGTGCGAGATTACAGGCTCAAGCGATAGCAGCATCCGGAATGTGACGGCCAATGATCTTGGCGGGATTTTGAAGGCGGCGCCGATTGGGACGATTTTCTGCAACGGCGCGACGGCGCTGCGGCTTTACCGGAAGTATCAGGAGGCACGGACGGGAATGACGGCGGTGGGACTGCCGTCGACAAGCCCGGCAAATGCCGGCTGGTCGTTGGAGCGGCTGTGCACGGCCTGGGGCGTGGTCGGCGAGGCGCTGGAGAAGGGAACAAATTTTGACAGGCAGGGCGATAATTTCGATTGACAAATCGCGTTTTGGAAACTATTATGAATAGTGGGCCGGTTTGTCCAGACAGGCCCAAGAACTGATCCATAAAGGAGGGAGTATCATGGACGCAGGAAGTAGTAACGGCACATCTGCAGGCCGAAGTTCGCGCGGGTCCAAGCCGCCTTCGTGCGCCATGACCCTTTTGTAAACGGTCCGGAGGAAATCCGGAGTGGGAACTTCCCGATGTGCCTGAAGAGTGTCTTACTTCCTAGGGGCGTATCTGAAAACTGACGATGTGACCGGCGGCGAGGAATTTTCGGGCTGGGCAAGACATTTTTCCGCAGGAATACTGACGTATTGCAAGGAAAAATGACGCGGCCGCAGCGCAAAAGGCCTGCCGTCCGGGTGCGTTGGCGGTTTTCAGACACGCCCCAGGGGCGTATCTGAAAACCGAGGCAGCGTAAAAAGGCCCGCGGGGCGGGCCGGCTGACAGGGTTTTGAGACGTCCTGATTTCAGGGGAGCGCCAAGCGGCCGGATGCGGCGCGGGGCGGCCCCGGCAGCCCGCAGATGGTGCGGGCAAGTACAAAAGGAGGGAAGACCATGGCAGAATACAATTTTTCGGTTGAAAAAACGCTGATCCAGCTGCTGGATGATAAAAAATATCATTCGCTGCGGGATATTCTCAGCACCATGAATCCGGCGGATATTGCCGCCGTGTTTGACGAGCTGAACGAGGCGCGGCTGCCGCTGCTGTTCCGGCTGCTGCCGAAGGAGCTGGCGGCGGAGACGTTCGTGGAAATGGAACCGGACGCGCAGGAGCTGCTCATCCGGGGCTTTTCGGACTCGGAGCTCAAGGAGGTCATCGACGAGCTGTACGTCGACGACGCGGTCGACATCGTGGAAGAGATGCCGGCGAATGTGGTACAGCGGATTTTGAGCCAGGCGGAGCCGGAGATGCGCAAGCAGATCAATGAGATTCTGCGCTATCCCGAGGATTCGGCGGGCTCGATTATGACGACGGAGTATGTCTCGCTGCGGCCGAGCATGACGGTGGAGGAGGCAATTTTGCGCATCCGCCGCACCGGCATCGACAAGGAGACGATTTACACCTGCTATGTGACGAAGGGCCACAAGCTCGTCGGCATGATCACGGTGAAAACGCTGCTGCTCTGCGAGGACGACGACACGCTGATCTCCGACATCATGCAGGAACATGTGATCACCGTCAATACGCTGGATGACAAAGAGCAGGTCGCGCAGATGTTCTCCAAATACGACTTTCTGGCGCTGCCGGTTGTCGATACGGAAAACCGGCTGGTCGGCATTGTGACATTCGACGATGCGTGGGACGTCATGGAAGACGAGGCCACGGAGGATATGGAGATCATGGCGGCCATGCTGCCGTCGGAGCATCCGTATATCAAGTCCAGCCCCATTGAGATCTGGAAGAACCGGATTCCGTGGCTGCTGCTGCTGATGGTTTCGGCGACGTTGACGGGGATTGTCATCAACAACTTTGAATCGGCGCTCGGCGTATTGCCGTGTCTGACGGCGTTTATCCCGATGCTCATGGACACGGGCGGCAACTCCGGCTCGCAGGCGAGCGTCACGATTATCCGTGCCATCAGCCTCAACGAGATCGATTTCAGTGATCTGTTGAAGGTCATCTGGAAGGAAATCCGCGTGGCGGTGCTCTGCGGAATCTGCCTGGCGCTTGCCTGCTTTGCCAAGATCATGCTGATCGACAAGCTGCTGCTGAAAAACGAGGCGATCACGACGATAGTGGCGCTGGTGGTTTGCGCGTCGCTGGCGCTGACGGTGTGCGTGGCCAAGCTGGTGGGCTGTGTGCTGCCGATGCTGGCGAAAAAGCTGGGCTTTGACCCGGCGGTGATGGCGTCGCCGCTGATTACGACGATCGTCGATTTCTTGTCTCTGCTCATTTATTTCACGTTTGCGACCAATTTGCTGCATATTGGATGAAAAAAGACGCTTCCGCTTTGCTGCCCCCTGACAGGGGTAACAACGTTGGCGGGGGATACCCGGCTGGTGCTTCA
>USLX01000094.1 GCA_900555665.1 uncultured Eubacteriales bacterium
CCGCGTCCATGCCATTGAACGCCGCATACCGGAACAGCATCGCCACCAGCTGCTCGCGCGTCACCGCCGCGGTCGGGTTCGTCCCGTCCGAAACGCCCGCGCTCTTCGCCCAGTTCATCCCCGCGGCGTACCACGGCGTGGAACCGGCGGTGTTGACACC
Organism: uncultured Eubacteriales bacterium; assembly: GCA_900555665.1. Classification (GTDB taxonomy): domain Bacteria; phylum Bacillota; class Clostridia; order Oscillospirales; family Oscillospiraceae; genus CAG-170. The sequence goes on from USLX01000094.1 coordinate 161, forward strand.
GGAGCGGCGCGCCAGAATCGTCATGATCATCCCGCGCGTCGTGTTGGCATACGGGGAGAACAGGTTGTTGCCCGTCCCGTTCATCAGCCCATTCTCGGCCGCATAGTAAACACCTGTTGCAAACCACGCATCCGCCGGCACATCGTCAAACCGCTTTGCAACCTCCTGGAACGGCATCTGCGCCGGCGTCCCCGCCTCGATCGGCGTCGCGGGCGGGTTGTAGCGAACCGTAACCTTCCCGTCCGCATCCGTCATCGTGCAGTAGCTGCCCAGCGTGATCTCGCCGCTGAGGGCAAAGTTGTTCTTGTCGATGATCAGCGACTTGCCCGCGATCGTCACGTTCTCGTCGCTGTTCCCCACCAGCGTGATGGTCTCCCCATCCTTCGCCGCGTCGATGGCTGCCTGAAGGGAACGATAGGTGGCATTGCCAATCGTGGCGACGGTGGTCGGCGAGGTTTTCAGGATGAACTGGCTGAACTTCGTGATTTGCAGAACCGCGCAGCCATCCACGATGGTAAAGGTCTTATAGCCGTCGCCGGCTTCGCTTGTAAAGACCTCATGCGTGCCGTCGGAGCAAATGTGCGTGATCTCCACCGGGATAAAGTCAGCCGGCAGCGGGAGCTTGACCGTGATGGGCTTGCCGTCCAGATAGCTGTTCGGAACCGCAACATTCTCCATCTTATTCAGCTCTGCGCCGGAGGCGTCCGTCGTGGTAACGGTTGCGACCGGGGTCGCGGAGAAGGTCATGGATTTGTCCTTTTCGACATTCAGGTTCGCTTCCTTGACTTCCACATTGACTCTGACGGAAACTTCGACCTTGGCAACATTCGCCGCCTTGGTATCAATCCCGGAGGCGGCAACCACTGCGTTTTCGTTGACCGCTTCGGCGACGCCGTCGACCTCGGTCTTTGTGTTGATTTTGGCAACATCATCAGCCGAGAGACCGCTGTTTTCCGGAATGGTAACGTCAGTTTCGTCCTTGACGATAACCGGAACCGTCGTGGGGGCCTGATCAGTCACCATGTAGGTGTAACCAGCCTCGGTGGAAGGAACGACATACTTGCCGTCAGCCTTGTAGGCCGAGGGATCGGAGGTGAAGTGCCCGCCGGAGATAAACTTCTCAACAGGCTTGGCATCATGCGCGTAGTTACCGACCGCAGCTGCATTGGCACTGGAGAATTTACCGCCAGAGATCGAAACGGTCGGGTTGCCGCCGGGGTAATTGCAGGAATCGATGACCAGCGCATCGCCGGTGGGCGTAGCGCCATCGCCTTGATATTTATAACCAACCTTTGCACCAGTACCGTTGATAGAACCGTCGGTGATGGTGGTGGTACCGGATTTGACATAAACGCCGGTAGAGCCGGTGATCGTGCCGCCGGAAATATTCAGATTTGCCGTGTTCGGATAATAAATGCCGAGGCCGCTGGGGTTGGAGTTGAACAGGACAGCGCCCTTTTCAATGTTGATGGTAACGCCGCCGTCAGAGGGATTACCGATGCCGGAAACAGCCGCGCCGCCCGCCGCGTTGACCGTGCCGCGCACTGTCAGGGCAGAGCCGGTATTCTGAACGGTGATGCCGCCCTGATTGCCTTTGGTGCTGCTGGCGTTGATGGTCATATCATTTTCAACGGTCAGCTTGCCGCCGTCCTGGATCCACGCGCCCCAGCCGACCGTATTCAGCGTGCCGTTGGTCAGCGTGAGATCCGCATTTGCATACAGATCAAATCCACCGCCCGCAGAGGTCACCGTATGGCCGCCAAAGTCGATGGTCATTTTCTGATCAACGCGGGTGTAGGAACTGATGCTGGTATCCTTCAGAACCGTGATCGTATCGTCTTCCGCAGCCGCCACCGCATCTGCCAGTGTCTTAAAGTAAACAGCTTCGCCATCCTTTTCAATCTTGGCAGCGCAGAACTGCGACAGCGAGGCATCATCGCCGGTCAGCTTCGGCTGATTGGTATTGATGATCTTACGCTGATCGTCGTCATAAACATACAGGAACTGTTTTGCGTCCTGCGGCGCTTTCAGGTTGGTAACATGAAGTGTGATACCGGTAAAATTCTGTACCGCACCCTTCGCGGAATAATCCTGAAGCAGGATCAAACCTTCATACTCGCTGTCGGCCGACGCGGTCGCGTAGGTGTATTCGTTGTTATTGATCTCGAAGACAACGCCGCTCACATTGCGGGGATTGCTGATGCGGATGCCGTTGCTCGACTTTTCAGCCAGAAGGAAATGATTATCTACAATATCAATTTTCGCATTGGCTGCCATATTGTAGAAGTTGAAGTAGTTGTTCTTGATTGCCTTCTGAAAGGTGTTACCGCTGATGGTTGCCTTGCTTAAATCATTATCAACGTCGCGGATGCCAAATTCAATAGCATTGTAATAGCCGTTTGTTGCACCGTCAAAGGTGTTATTCGTTATTTCCGCTTCGCCGACGTTCAGATATACAGCAGTACGAACACCCTCGTCCTCTGCACCCGTCTTATCTACATACACAGTGCTCGGTGCAAACGTGCAGCCGGTCAGAGTAAATTTGCCGGTCGTATTTACGACTAATTCTGCCATATCGCCAAACGTCAGATTCTTGATCGTGACATTGGCTGCATTCACGGTGATCGTGCCACTTGTATAGGTAGCGCCATTGCCGTCCAGCACGGTATTGTCTGTGCTGATCGTATAATCGCCGCTGCTCGGCACGTCTGCCGCCAAAGCTGTCATCGGCAGCATCGTCAGCACCATTGCAAGCACCAACAGAATTGTTATGAGCTTACGTTTCATATGTATTCCTCCAGTCCTTTATGATTCCCCGTCCTGCGGACGGGGAATCGCCATATATGGCGATTTTCGATGTCTACATTATATCACCCTCCCACTGGGTTATCAATAGCAGTCCCCAATTTTTCCTGCGAAAATCTGAAGCGAACCTGAAATCCGCCGCCGCACTGCGCTTGACTTTCCCCGCCGTCTCCGCTATCTTGTAAGAGGATTTTTTCATGATTTTGGAGGACTTTCATGCCTTTTGACGTTTCCGTTGTCCCCTGCGGCAGCTACGATCCGGACGAATGCCGCGCCGCGCTCTCCGCCGCCCTGGCCCCCATCGGCGGCCTCGACTGGGTGCGCCCCGGCATGCGCATCGCGGTCAAGGTCAACCTCGTCTCCGCCATGCGCCCCGACGCCGCCGCAACCGTCCATCCTTCCCTCCTCACCGCCCTCACAGAGCTGCTCCGCGCGCGCGGCGCCTCCATCACCCTCGGCGACAGCCCCGGCGGCCTCTATACCGCCGCGCACCTTGCCCGCGTCTACGACGTCTGCGGCCTGCGCCAATGTGAGCAGGCCGGGGCCAGACTCAATCTCGACATCTCGCAAATCGAGGCCCAATTTCCGGAGGCCGTGCAGGCCCGCCGCTTCACCTATACCCGCTGGCTGGATGACGCAGACGCGATCATCGACTTCTGCAAGCTGAAAACCCACGGCATGCTCGCCATGACGAACGCCTGCAAAAACTTTTTTGGTGTCATCCCCGGTACCATGAAGTCGGAATATCATTATCAATATCCGAATACCGCCGATTTTGCCGATATGCTGGTCGATCTCTGCGAATATTTCAACCCCCGCCTCGTCCTCTGCGACGCCGTCTTCGGCATGGAGGGCAACGGCCCCACGCAGGGCCATCCGCGTAAGATCGGCACGATCCTCGCAGCCAAAAACGCCCACAAGCTCGACCTCGCGGCGTCCCGCCTCCTCGGCCTCACCGTGCAGGACGTCCCGACGCTCTCCGCCGCCCTTCGCCGCGGCCTCATCCCGGATTCCGTCGATTGCCTGTCCGTCTCCGGAAATCTCGCCGCCTTCGCTGTGCCGGATTTTGTCGTCCCGGCCATGCGCCCGGATACCGCCTTCGCCCGTTTCGGCGCACTCAACCGCGTGATTGCCGCGTTCCTCCGGCCCTACCCCAAGCTGCACGCCGCCGATTGCGTCGGCTGCAAAAAATGCGCTGGAATCTGTCCCGCGCATGCCATCACCATGCAAAAGGACAAACCGCAGATCGACCGCCGGACGTGTATCCACTGCTTCTGCTGCCAGGAATTCTGCCCCAAGGGCGCCCTGCGCGTCGGCCGGACGGCCATCGCGCGCCTTTTGAACAAATAAGTTGCCTTTTGGCAGCCTTTGCCGTATAATGGACTTGAGTTTCGCCCGGTGTGTGTAGAAAGGTGCATCCGAACCCCGTCAACACGCGCAGTCAGCGGGCCTTTCCGCGCTGTGCCGCGTCATTTTCCCTTGCAATACACAAAGTATTCCTGCGAAAAAATGTCTTGCCCAGCACGAAAATTCCTCGCTGCCGCACATATTGCCGGTCTTCAGATCCACCTTTGGGGCGACAACAGTGCCAGCGGACAAGCCGCTGGCGAAACGTGTGTGTGAATTTTGAAAGGATGAAAGCAATATGGGCATCTCCTCTTCAGCCCCGTGGCTGAAATACTACGGCGACACGCCGCATCACCTTAACTACCCGTCGAAAACCATCTATGAGATGGTCAAGGCCGCGGCCAACCAGTTCCCGAAAAACGACGCCTATGAGTTCATGGGTAAAAAGACGACGTTCGCGCAGTTCCTGCAGAAGATCGACGACGTGGCCCGCGCGTTCCTCGCGCTCGGCATCCACAAGGGCGACCGCGTCACCATCTGCATGCCGAACTGCCCCCAGGCGCTCTGCGCGTTCTACGCGCTCAATCGCATCGGCGCGGTCAGCAACATGATTCATCCGCTTTCCGCCGCCGGCGAGATCAAGTTCTATCTCAACTTCTCCCATTCCAAGGCCATCCTCACGCTCGACCAGTTCTATACCAAGGTTGCCGGCATCCTGCCCGAGCTGGAGGACAAGAGTACGAAGCTCCTCGTCGCCAAAATCGAAGATGAGCTCCTGCCGCACCTCGCCGTCGGCTACGCACTGACCGCCGGCCGCAAATACCCCAAGCCCCCGAAAAAGGGCAATTACATGTGGTGGAGCGAGTTCCTGCGCCTGGGCAAAAAGCGCAATCTCCCGCTGCCGAAGGATCTGGGCAATGCCAACGACGGTGCCTCCATCCTCTATTCCGGCGGCACCACCGGCACCACCAAGGGCATCCTGCTCTCCAACATGAACTTCAATGCGCTCGGCCTTCAGACCATCGCGGCCTCCGGCTTCGCGCCGATCAACGGCATGAAGATGCTCTCCGTCATGCCGGTCTTCCATGGCTTCGGCCTTGGCATCGGCATCCATACGGCCCTCATCGGCGGCGCATGCTGCATCCTTGTCCCGAAGTTCAACGTCAACACCTATGCCGACCTGCTCATCAAAAAGCAGCCGAACATCATCCCCGGCGTGCCGACGCTCTTCGAGGCGCTGCTCCGCGCCGACAAACTCGAAAACGCCGACCTCTCCTGCCTCAAGGGTGTCTTCTGCGGCGGCGACAGCCTCTCCATCGAGCTGAAAAAGAAGGTCGACGCCTTCC
>USLX01000095.1 GCA_900555665.1 uncultured Eubacteriales bacterium
TGCGAATGAGCCGCAGGGGAAGAGTGAAGGGGACAAAGAGTCCCCTTCGCGTTCAATCAAGCAGTTTTCTGAACTTTTTCAAGTTCAGAAAACTGGACAGCAGCCCGGAGGGCGTCTTCCTATTTTTGCTGCAAGTCTTTTGGCAGCTGCTTTTCATTCTGCGCAATCAGCAGACTGACCAGCAGCGCCGGAACCAGTGCCGAGAGCGCAATCGTGTACCACGGGTGCGCGTAGGCCACCGAGTCCGTCATCGCATACCCCGCAATCAGCATCACCGCCGCCATGGCGAACAGCGCCACGCGGATTCCGTTGCAGATCTTGTCATAGCGCACCAGATACGAAAACCATGCGTCTGCGTCTTCAAACAGCTCCGCCGCGCGCCACGGCGTAAACGTCCTGCAAAGCCAGTCCTTCATTTCCTCCGCATTCCTTTCACAATTCCGCCCAAAGCACGTCCTCCTCCGGCAGCCCCAGGCTGCGCTTGAGCGCCAAAAAGCTCTCATCGCTGATCACATGTTCAATCCGGCAAGCATCCTCTGCCGCGCATTTCCGGCTCACGCCGATGCGCGTCAGCCAGAGCGTCAGCACGCGGTGCCGTTCGTAAATTTTTTCTGCCGCCGCAAAGCCGCGCTCTGTCAGATGCAGCCATCCGCCGTCCTCCACGGTCAGATATCCGCCCTCACGCAGCAGTCCCAGCGCGCGGCTCACCGATGGCTTGGAGTAACCCATATACTCGCTTACATCCACCGCGCGAACCTGCCCTCTCCGGTGCAGCAGTACATGGATGGATTCCAAATACATCTCGCCCGATTCCTGTAAATGCACCGCCGCAGCCTCCTTTGTTCTGAATTATATAATTATACCACACTTTTCTGCCCGCCGCAACGGCTGAAATCTAAAATGGCCCCGCCTCTTCGATTGCCCGCCCGATGGTGAACGTAGGGGCGACCGTTGGCCGCCCGTAAAGGCCTCCTCTGCGGCAGAAGAAGCCGGCGCCACTTCATTTCCGCCGGGGCGGCGAAAACTCCATATCCGCAGCCTCCTTCTTCCTTTCCAAACCGGAACCATTTCACTGGGTTCCGGTTTGGCTGGTCAATGGGACGGCACTGCATTAGGACCCTCTATGAAGAGGGGGCCTTTCCGCTGCGGCAGGATGCAAAAAACCAAAAGGCCCCTCTCGCTTTACTTTTCCCACCGTATGTGGTACAATATAACATCATTTTGAGGAGTGTGCCCCATGCAAAAAAATGTGCTGGAATATCTCGAAGCCTCCGCGCGGCGCAGCCCGGAAAAGACGGCCTTCACCGACGGCGGGCGGAGCTTTACCTATGCGCAGCTGCTCTCCTGCGCCAAAGGCCTTGGCACACACCTGGCCAAAACGGCCCCCTGCCTGCGCCGCCCCGTTGCCGTGCTCATCGGCCGCACGGCCGAGAGCATTGCCGCCATGCAGGGCGTGCTCTACGCCGGCGGCTGCTATGTCCCGATTGACGACCATATGCCGGAGGCCCGCATGCGCAAGATCTTCGAGCAGGTGCGCCCCGCAGCAATCGTCTTTGCCGAGGCGAACCGCGCCGCGGCCGAGTTGGTCGCCGACTGCGCGCCGCTCGTTTTCCTGGAGGACGGCTTCGCTGTGGAGCCAGACGAAGCGCTGCTCGCCTCCCTCCGCGAACAGGTCATCGACCTCGATCCGCTCTACCTCCTCTTCACCTCCGGTTCCACCGGCACGCCCAAGGGCATCGTCATCCCGCACCGCGCGATGATCGACTTTGCCGACTGGATGAGCGAATTTTGCGGCTACACCGAAAACGACGTCTTCGGCAATCAGGCCCCCTTCTACTTCGACCTCTCCTGCAAGGACGTCTACCAGACGCTCCGCCTCGGCGCGACGTGCCGTATCTTCGACAAAAAATACTTTACCTTCCCCATGCTCCTCCTGCAGGAGATGGAAAAGGCGGGCGTCACCGCCATCAACTGGGCAACCTCGGCATTCCACCTCGTCGCCAGCTCCGGCGCGCTCGAAAAATACGCGCCGAAGTCCCTGAAAAAGGCCGCCCTCGGCGGCGAGGCGCTCCAGGCCCGCTATGTGAACGCCTGGAAAGCTGCCGTGCCCGCCCTCTCGGTCGTCAACATGTATGGCCCCACGGAGACGACCGTCGACTGCACCGCCATACACCTCGCGCGCGATTACCGGGATGATGAGCCCATCCCCATCGGCACGGCCTGCCGCAACATGCAGGTCCTCCTCCTCGGCGAGGGCGGGCAGCCCGTTGCCCCCGGCCAGCCGGGCGAAATCTGCGTCCGCGGCACCGGCGTCGCCAGCGGCTACTTCGGCGACCCCGAAAAATCCGATGCCGCCTTCATCCAGAACCCCTGCAACCCCTATTTCCGCGACATTCTCTATAAAACCGGCGATCTCGCTGTCCAACGCGAGGATGGCCTGCTCTATTTCCTCTCCCGGCGTGACGGGCAGATCAAGCACATGGGCTACCGCATCGAGCTTGGCGAAATTGAGGTTGCGCTGCACAGTATCCCCGGCATCCGCGCTGCCGCCTGCCTCTTCGACCAGACGCGCGACCGCATCCTCTGCATCTACGCCGGCGCGCCCGACAGCGCAGAGCTGGCGAAAGCGATGCGAAAGCTCGTGCCGAAATACATGCTCCCGAACATCTACGAAAAGCTGGAGGCCCTCCCCTATAACGCCAATGGCAAGATCGACCGGGTGCAGCTCAAGGAGCGTTATCTCCATGCAGAAAGTTGACTCCACCGAGGCCCTTGCCGCCCTTCTGGACGCCCAGCTGAGACGCGGCGTCCGCACCAACAATTTCCTCACCGCTGCCGACTATGGCCGTGAGATGAAAACCGGCCTCTGGGTCCAGGCCTCCGGGGATGCGCTCTGCATGTTCCGCGACCGGAAGACCCATTACATTTTGAATTTTTATCTCCAGCCGGGGACGTCCTTGAATCTTCCAAATTTAGACAAACCCATCGTCACCGAGCTGCCCTACCGGCCCAAGGATGCTGCCGCGATGCTTGCCACGGCGGAGGATTTTTGTGCGCTCGGCTTCCGGGAGGTGCTGCGCCGAACCCGGCGGACACGTCCGGCATCGCCTGCCGCAGCCGTGCCGCAAGCCGCGCCGCAGGCCTGGCGCTGCCATGCCGCGCCGCTTTGCCGCAAATCTGCCGCAGACGAATTCCTGAAACAAGCGTTTTCTGCCTATACAGGCTGTCTTCCTACAGAGGACACTTTGGCTGCCGCGCTTGACGCGGGCCAGATCCTCTGCGCCGAAGATGCGCATGGAATCTGCGGCCTTCTGCACTTCGCGCCGGGCCGGGCCGCGTCTGAAATCCGGCACCTCGCCGTCCGTGAAGACTGCCGCCGCCGGGGCGTCGCAAGCGCACTCTTTGACGCCTATCTGGCCGAAACCGGCGGGCAAAAGAGCCTCGTCTGGGCCACAACCGGCAACATCGCCGCCGAACACTTCTATGAAACACACGATTACCGGCCCGATGGATGGAATTCCGTCGTGCTGCAATATGGAGGAACCGAACAATGAGAGAACAAATCATCGAGATTTTGACTGAAATCTGCCCCGGCGTGGACTTTGAGCAGGAAACTGCCCTCATCGACGACGGCCTGATCGACTCGCTCGACATTGTCGCCGTCGTGACCGATCTGATGGACACGTTTGACGTGCAGCTCGGCGTGGATGACCTCACGCCGGAGAACTTCAACTCCGTCGACGCCATCTGCCAGCTCATCGAGCGCGCACAAGGCTGATGGCTTTCACATCCGCCGCGTTTCTTGGCCTGACAGCCCTGGCCGTCGTACTCTATTACGTCCTGCCAAAGCGCGCGCAGTGGTGCGTGCTGCTTGCCGCCAGCATGGTATTTTACCTTGCGGGCGGCTGGAAGAGCCTGATCTGGCTCCTTCTGGTGATCCTTGTCACATGGACAGCGGGCCTCCTCCTGGGACGCCTGAACGAGAGAGCCCCTTCGGATAAGGCAGAAAAAGCAAAGCTTCAAAAACAGAAGAAATTTATCTCTGTATGCTGCATAATTTTGTGTTTTGGCCTGCTTTTTGCCATGAAATATTGGAATTTTACGCGGGACTTGTTTCCAAAATCTCTCGCGTCCCGGATTCCAACCTGGGATTTCCTCGTCCCGCTTGGCCTCTCGTTCTTCATTTTTCAGTCCATCAGTTATGTGATCGATGTCTACCGTGGGAAACAAAAATGTGAGAATAACTTCCTGAAATACGCGCTTTTTGTCTCATTTTTCCCGCAAATTGTTCAGGGACCGATCAGCCGCTATGGCCAGCTGGCCCCGCAGCTGACCACAGAACGCAGTCTCTGCTGGGCGGACATCCAGGCCGGCATTCAACTCGCGCTCTGGGGCTATTTTAAAAAGCTCGTCATCGCCGACCGTGCTGCAGTTTTGGTAAATAATGTAATTTTCGACAGCACTCCATTCGGCGGCGCCGTCATTGCAACCGGCATTTTCTTCTATTGCATTCAACTTTATTGTGACTTTTCCGGCGGAATTGATATTACACGCGGCGTTGCGCGGATGTTTGGCATCGATATGGTGCAAAATTTCCGGCGTCCGCTGTTCGCCACATCTCTGACTGACTATTGGCGCCGCTGGCACATCACGCTGGGAAGCTGGATGCGCGACTATGTGTTTTATCCGCTTTCCCTGTCAAAACCGTTCGGAAAACTCGGAAAATGGGCCAGAAAACACCTGAAAGGCACCCCTGGAAAGATTTTTGCGACCTCTGCCGCGACATTTATTGTCTATCTCATCATCGGCATCTGGCACGGTGCAAACTTTCGCTATATCGCCTTCGGCCTCTGGAACGGCACGCTCATCACGGCTTCGCTGTTGATGGAGCGGCGCTTCCTCGCCTGGAAATCCGCGCTGCACATCGACGACAAATCCACCGGCTGGCGCATTTTTATGACCGTGCGCACCGCGCTGCTTGTCTTTATCGGCCGCTATTTTACGCGCGCACCGCGCCTGACAACGGTATTCTCTTTGTTAAAAACCACGGTGCTTCATCCGAATTTCGGGGAATTACCGCATAAAATCCTGTCGCTCGGCCTGACGGCGGGGGATCTTTTGATCGTTGCGGCGGGCATCCTGATTGTCCACGCGGTGGAATTTTTTGAAGAGCGCGGCACGGATGTCCGCGGCTGGCTCAATGCGAGAAGAGTGTCCGTTCAAGTGCTGATTTTGCTGGTTTCTCTGCTGATCCTGGCGTTTTTCGGCATTTTCCGCAGCGGTTACATTTCGTCTGAATTCATCTACGGGCAGTTCTGAGGAGGGCCTATGAACGCGAAAAAATGGGTGCTGACCTTCCTGCTG
>USLX01000096.1 GCA_900555665.1 uncultured Eubacteriales bacterium
ATCCCCTGCGACTCTGTCACAAACCTGCATTTCACCGTTTTTTGACAGTCTCAAAGCCGCAACTTTCGTTGCGGCTTTCTTTTAAACCGAACAGCAACATAAGCAAAGCAGTTGCCGTTCGGAGCGGAAGAAGGAGCCTGCGGATATGGAGCTTTCTAAGAGGGCAGTTTTTGGGTTCTAGAGTCGGTTTTGAAGCGGTTCTAACCGGGTTAAATCCGGGTGCCGGATAAGATCCGCTTGCATTTTGCCGCGGGGTGCGCTATACTGTCGCATATTTGAAAGCAGGAGGGACTGCAATATGAACGCGGTGATCTTTGACATGGATGGTGTGCTGATCGACAGCGAGCGGGTCGTGCTGGAAGCATTCCGCTATGCAGGGGAGAAGACCGGTGTCCCGAACGCCGAGCGAATGGCCATCATCGGGTTGGGGCTGAACGACAACGCATGGATGGCGCGCTTTATGCAGGAATTCGGTGCGGAGGCCGACGCGGTTTTAAAGTACAGTGAGGAATATATGGCACATTTTTATGCGACAAGCGCGGCGCCGGCAAAAAAGGGCGCGCTGGAGCTGCTGCGGACGCTCCGGGACTGGGATGTGCCGGCGGCAGTCGCATCCTCCTCGTCGCGGCCCGCCGTGGTGAGCCGGCTGGAAAAGGCGGCACTGCTACCATATTTTGATGCGGTCATCTCCGGCGATATGATCCGGCGTTCCAAGCCGGAGCCGGATATTTTTCTGGAAGCGGCGCGCCGGCTCGGGTGCGCTGCAAAGGACTGCTTTGTGATCGAAGATTCACCGAACGGGCTGAAGGCGGGGCGCGCTGCCGGCTGCCATGTGCTGTTCGTGCCCGATCTCTGGCGTCCGGAGCAGGACCGGCCGGACCTGTATGAAAAACGCTTCGCGGATCTGGACGCAGTACGCGCCTATTTTACGCAGCTGCGATAACGAAAGAACGTGCCGTGTGCTCCGGAGGGGGTACACGGCACGTGATATTTTTGAGAGCTGCCCGCATCAGGGCTTCCGGCTGGCGGCCGGCGGAATATGAAGCTGCTGATCGGACAGCGGCATGCGCGGATCCTCTGCGCGGACCAGCGCGGCGAGCGCCTGCTGCGCCGTACCGGCAGAAAAATCTCCGCTGGCGAGGCGCGCAGAGAAAAGGCTCCGCAGAGGACGGATGCTGCGCGGCGTCTGAATGTACTTTCCGCTCAGTGCCCGGCTGACCGTGGACACATGCAGCCCCACGGCCAGTGCCACATCCTGCATGGTCATAGGTGCGAGCGGACCTTCGCCCCGGAAATAGGGCGTCTGGAGACGCAGAATTTCCTGGCAGCAGCGCAGGAGCGTCTGTTCACGCTGCGCGATGCAGTGGATGAGCCATTCGGCCTGGGTGAACTTTTTGGCCAGATACTGCCGGACCTCCGGATCTTCGCTCTCGTGCCAAAGGGACTGATAAAAGGAACTCACAGTCAGCTCCGGCGTGTAGGCCCGGTTGACTGTGATGGAAAAAGCACCGTTCCGCTCTGTGAGAGGACATCGGGGACGATGGAGCTCGCAGCGGCAGCAGCCGAAAATTCTGCGCAGGGATAGGGGGATAGGCATTGGATGCGGCGGCAGGCCTCCTGTACGGCGGCCAGAGGGACATGCTCTCCTGCCGCGATTGTGGCATAGGCATGGCGCCCGGCCTGTTCGAGATACTGCTCTGCAATACGCAGCGGAAGACCAAGCTCGCCTTCTGCGCGCAACTGCAGGCAGAGACATTCTGAAACGCTTCGCGCGCCGACACCGGCCGGATCCAGGCGCTGGACCACGCGCAGCGCCGCCTCCAGAAGCGCAGGGTCCGGTCCGAGCGGCTCCAGCGGCGTCCGCAGATAGCCGTCGCTGTCCAGCGCGTGGATCACGGAGCGGACGGCGCTCTGCAGTGCGGGCTCAAGGTTCAAAAGCCCGGCCTGAAAGAGCAGATGGGTCGTCAGGTCCTCCCCGTAGTCGACCGCGCCGGTGTCTGCAAAGTCTGCCGGCGGCAGGGCAGAGCCGTCCTCTTCCCCCATGCCGGAGGCACTGCCGGTTCCGGTCAGATCGCCAAGCAGGCTCACGCCCGGCGCCTCGCCGCACTCGAGCACTGGATTTTCCAAAAGCGCGGTCGCGATGCAGGACTGCAGCTGGCAGATATCCAGCTGGAGAATTTCAACGGCGGCGAACAGCTGTGGCCGCAGCTGCTGCACAGGTTTTTGCTCCTGGAAAAAATGCATGGAAAATCCCTCATTTGATGAAAAACAGCGAAAATAACTTGATAAGTGATTATAAACAGTTGCGCGGAGCTTGTCAAGCGTCAGGTTTTTGCAAAAATTTTTGCGGCACTACTCGTAGTGGCACGAAAATTGCGTCATAATAGGGCTACTAGGAGGTGCAAACCCAATGAAACAAGAAACTTTTATCCCCGGTCAGCCCGGGATCCTGCTGCTTTCTCATGGGCCGTTCTGCCAGGCGCTGCTGGAATCGGCACAGATGATCGCCGGCGAGGCTGCGAATGTGGTTGCGATGCCGCTGTTTGAAGATGCAAGCATCGAAGAATACGGCGCTACAGCCATGGAGACCTTCAAATCCATGCCGGAAGGATCGATCGTGCTGTTCGACCTGGCCAGCGGCACGCCGTTCAATCAGATGATGATGAAGCGCAACGGCGAGGCCTTCCCGGGCCTTTGCGGCATGAATCTGCCGGTTCTGCTCGAGGCGATCACAATGCGTGAGGCCATGCAGGGCGAGGCGCTCATTGAGTTCCTGGCCGAGACGGCGAAGGCCGCGGTCGTCAACATCCACAGCTTTTTCGAGCCGTAAACGGCTTCACGGAGGATACATAGAGGAAGGAGGGACCTGTGTTTGCGCAGAGACGATGTATTGCAGTTTGTCTGTGCATCCTGCGAGGGACAGAGTACGCCGCTGGGCGTAACGGCGCAGGATGTGGCGGATGCGCTCAGTATCTGGCGCAACGATGCCGCAGTGGAGCTCAACCGTCTGGTCGCCGATGGCAGGCTGCGGCGCGAGGGCAAGAAAAATGTCCGCTTTTTTCCAGCGTCCGGGCAGGCGGAGTCTGCAGCGGCAGAACCGGAGAATGTGCCTGCACAGGCGCAGCCGGACAGCAGCGGTACAGACCCGGCGCAGTATCAGGCATTTTCCGGCCTGGTCGGCGCAGACGGCAGCCTGAAATATCAGCTGCGTGTCGCCATGGCGGCGGTCGCCTATCCGCCCAATGGGCTCAATATGCTCATCACCGGGCCGACCGGCAGCGGCAAAAGCCATTTCGCGCGCACGATCTGGGAATATGCGAAGGGGACCGGCGCGCTTGGCCGCAGACCGGGGGAACTGCCCTTCGTGGTGTTCAACTGCGCGGAGTATGCAGACAATCCGCAGCTGCTGCTGTCCCACCTGTTCGGCTATAAAAAAGGTGCGTTCACAGGTGCGCTGGAGGACAAACCGGGGCTGATTGAGCAGGCAAACGGCGGCATTTTGTTCCTGGATGAGATCCATTGCCTGTCCTCCACAGGGCAAGAGATGTTCTTCTCCCTGCTCGATACAGGCGTGTTCCGTCGTGTGGGCGATAATACGCCGCGTACGTCGCGCTTCATGCTTGTCGGCGCGACGACAAAGCCGCTGACAGACCTGTTGGAGACGTTCCTGCGGCGTATGCCGGTGCTCATTTCAATGCCGACGCTCTCCGATCGGCCGATGGGTGAGCGCCTGGAGTTGGTGGAGCATTTTTACGCCGAGGAGGCCGAACACATCGGCCGGGTGCTCCGCATCCAAAAGGGCGCACTCAACAGCATCCTGGACTATTCGCTGCACTCGAATCTCGGCGTACTGAAAAATCTGGTGCAGCTGTCCTGCGCAAAGGCATTTTTGCGGGAGAACGTTGCCGGAAACCGTACAGGCGAGATCGCAGTCACATTTTCTGACCTTTCCTTCCAGATCTACAATGGCCCGGCCGAGACAGAGAAATACCTGCCCGGGAGCCTCTGCTTTGCGGAGGATCTGGTCGTGCCGAACCAGCGCATTCAGAATGGGCGTGCCGGAATGTCGTCCCTTGTGGACGTCTATGATTTTGTGGAGTCGCGGCTGTCAAGCGAGCAGAGAGGCTCGCATGGAATGGACAATCTCCAGCAGATCATTGCTTCGGAGATCGACAATTATTATGTGGACATGGAGCGGGCACTGCAGGCTCCGGATGTGGATCAGCGGCTGCTTGACAGTGTGCTCTTCCCCGGGAGCATCGGCATTTGCAGCGAATTTCTGAGCCGTGCGTCCCATGCGCTCGATCACGCCTATCCACCCATCGCCGCGACACTTCTGGCAATGCATATCAGCCAGTACGTCAGCCGGATGCGCTCGGAGCAGCCGGCATTCCCGCTGAGCGTGCAGAGTCTGCAGGGCTATGGCGCGGAACTGGCTTTCCTGCGGGAAAATCGGCAGTGGCTCTCGCAGGCCATCAAAGTCCGCATCTCAACGGATGAAATGAACTGCCTTGCCATTTTGCTGCGGCAGGCAGGCAAGAAAAAAGAGAAGCCGCCGGTATGGCTGACGCTGGCATCCGGGAGTGACGGCGTGGCGGCCGGCATGGCGCGCCACCTGAACTCCGTTTATGGTACGAACCATATCCACTGGGTGGATCCGCCGGCGGACGGAAGCATCTTTCAGGCGCTGTGCGAGCACCTGGCGACATTCCATGGTGAGGCCGGAAACCTGATCTTTACGGATATGAAGGTCCTTACGACGCTGGAGCCGGAGCTCACCAAGTCGACCGGCATCCCCTGCCGGGTCATCCCGATCCTGGAGCAGCGGCTGCTGTTGGAAGCCAGCCGTCTGACGCTGCACCCGGCACAGCCTGATCTTGACGAGCTGCGCGATCAGGTCATGGAGGAATACTTCCGGCTCATGATGCACTTTTTCCAGACGTCGCATCTGGATCTGCCTGCGCTGCGCGAAAAGTTTGCTGTGCAGACACCGGAAAAGGTCATCCTTTCCATCTGCATCACCGGCATCGGCAGCGCGAAGAGCATCCAGGAGATCCTGCAAAAGCGCCTGGCCTATATTCCGCGGCTGCATGTCGTGGCAGTCAGCGCGCTGGAGGATACAGAGCAGATTGCGGCACGCTATCCCAGCAATACTTGCTATCCCTGATACCTTATTCTTTCAACCAGCGTTTCCTTTTTCAGATTACTGCTTAAAACGAGGGAAAGCACAAT
>USLX01000097.1 GCA_900555665.1 uncultured Eubacteriales bacterium
CCCGGCGCGCCGATGTTCGGTGCGCCGGGGTGTTTTCAGATTGTCTCGACTTTGATGAGGTTTGTGTTGCCCGAGGTGCCGTCGATGATGCCGCCGGTCATGACGACCTTGTCGCCCTCGCGGAGCTGAAGCGTCTGCTGCGCAACGCGCTGCGCGTGGTAGAAGAGCACATCAATCGACTTAAACTGTTCGCTCAGCACCGGGATGACGCCCCACGAAAGGGCCAGCTTATACCAAACCTTTTTGTTCGTGGCCATGCCGATAATATCCATCGGCACACGGAAGCGCGAAACCATCCGGACCGTCCGCCCTGACAGTGAACTGACCACAATACACCTCGCGCCGATATCAATGGCCATGCCGCAGGTGGCGTGGGAGATGGCGTCAAGCAGGCTGTTGATCTTGAACTCTGTGTTGCGGAAGCGCTTTTCATAGTTGATGTGCTGCTCCGTCTCGCCGACGATGGCCGCCATCGTCGCGACCGACTGCACCGGATATTTGCCCGCCGCGCTCTCCGCCGAAAGCATGACGGCGCTCGTTCCGTCGTAAACGGCGTTGGCCACGTCAGATATTTCCGCGCGCGTGGGGCGGGGGTTGTGCACCATAGACTCGAGCATCTCCGTCGCCGTAATAACGCGCTTGCCAAGCAGCCGGCAGGTGGTGATGAGCCGCTTCTGGATGGCGGGCAGCTCGGTGAACGGAACCTCCACGCCGAGGTCGCCGCGGGCCACCATAATGCCTTCGCAGACGTCGCAGATCTCCGCAATGTTGTCGACGCCCGCGCGGTTTTCGATCTTCGCGATCACGTCGATCTTCTCCCCGCCGTTTTCGGCGAGAAATTTTTTGATGTCGAGGACGTCCTGCTTGCAGGACACAAACGACGCCGCGACAAAATCCACGCCGTTTTCAATGCCGAACAGCAAATCGGCCTGATCCTGCTCGCTGAGATAAGTCTGCTTGAGCACCTTATTGGGGAAGCTCATGCTCTTCCGGTCGCTGAGTTCCCCGCCAACCTCCACGCGACAGTGGATGTCCTCGCCGTCAACGCCGAGCACCGTAAAGATCACCAAGCCGTTGTTGACCAAAATCTGATCTCCCGGATGCAACTCCTTCGCAAGGCCCTTATAGCTGACGCTGACGAGCCCCTCGTCGCCCTCGACGTCGCGGGTGGTAAAGGTGAACGTATCGCCGTCGTTCAGCATAATCTTGCCGTCCCGGAAGGTACCGATGCGGTATTCCGGCCCCTTTGTATCCAGCAAAATTGCAATGGGCAGCCCCAGCTCTTCGCGGACGGCTTTGATCATGTCGAGCTTTGCCTTCTGCTCTGCATGCGTGCCATGGGAAAAGTTCAGCCGCGCCACATTCAGCCCCGCACGGCACATCTCGGCAAACACGGCTGCGTCGCTGCTCGCCGGGCCGATGGTACATACGATTTTCGTCTTTCTCATAATCCTGCCTTATCCTTCCTTCTGCCCTGTCCTGCCTCAGCCTGCGCGGCGCGCAAGACGGCGTAAACGCCTGAGCGTATCCCAAATAAAGAGTAATACCGGCATGCGCCCACCTCCTGTTTCAGCGCCGGGGAGCCTGCCGGAAACGAAAAGCGGACAGAACCGGCGGTTCTGTCCTCAAGCGCGCCTCCCGGCGCGCACATCGCACTTGCGACGGCTGATACGAATAGGACGCGGCGCGGCCGCCTCCTATGACAGACTCCACCCCTCATATCAACGCTAACGTCAGTTGACAAGGGTACGCATGCCCTTGTGAACTGACGCTATTGTAGCATATGCCCTCCCCAGCGTCAATGTGCCGCCCCGTTAAAAAACATACAGGAGCCGCCGGGGATTTTGGCGCAAATGCGCCGCACTTCGTCGTTTTCCACATGAGAGCAGTCTGCGCACGATCACATTTTTCATACCCGTCCTGCCGAAAATCAGTTGACTTGCGTCCCGGCTTGGCGTAAAATAAGGAAAACCATTGATTTAACGCGATGAAGCGGCTGCACGGCCCGACCATCGCCTCGGCGCCGCCGGGAAAGGAGCAGATTTCCATGCAGGAACTGAGCAGAAGAAACCAACATTTCACCGATTCCGTGATCCGCCGGATGACGCGCGTCAGCTTACAGTGCGGTGCGATCAACCTGGCCCAGGGCTTCCCGGATTTTGATCCGCCCCGCGCCCTGACCGACCGGCTCGAGGAGATCAGCCACATCGGCCCGCACCAATATCCCATCACGATGGGCGCGCCGAATTTCCGGCAGGCCGCCTGCCGCAAGTGCGGCCGGTTCATGGGCCGCGAGCTCGATCCCGAAACGGAGATCGTCGTCACCATCGGCTCGACCGAGGCCATGGTCGACACCATCTTCGCCCTGACGAACCCCGGTGACAAGATCGTCATGTTCTCCCCGTATTTTGAAAATTACCGCGCGCAGGCCATCATGGCCGACTGTGAGCCGGTCTTCGTCCCGCTCATCCCGCCCACGTTCCGCTTTGACCCCGAGGTGCTGGAGGATGCCTTCCGGCAGCAGCCGAAGGCCATCCTCATCTGCAACCCCTCGAACCCGAGCGGCAAGGTCTTCACACTGGAAGAGCTGACGCTGATTGCCGACCTCTGCAAGAAGTACGATGTCTACGCCATCATGGATGAGGTCTATGAGCACATCGTCTACGAGGGCCACAAGCACATCTACATGAACAGCCTCCCCGGCATGTGGGAGCGGACGGTCAGCTGCTCGAGCCTCTCCAAGACCTATTCCATCACCGGCTGGCGCCTCGGCTATGCCATCGCGCCGAAGCCCATCATGGACCGCATCAAGCAGTATCACGACTTCAACACCGTCGGCGCGCCCGCGCCTCTGATGGAAGCCGCTGTCGCGGGCCTCAACCTGCCGGACAGCTATTACGAAGAATTCGGCGCACACTACGCGCACATGAAAGCGCTCTTCACCGGCGGCATGCGCCAGCTTGGCATTCCGTTCACCGACCCCGAAGGCACCTATTTTGTCCTCGCCGACATCGCGCCCTATCTGAAAAAAGGCCAGTCCGACGTCGATTTCTGCATTGAGATGGCCGAAAAGGTCGGCGTGGCCTGCGTCCCCGGCAGCTCCTTCTTCGACGAAGACGTCAACCACATTGTCCGCCTGCACTTTGCCAAAAAGGATGAGACGCTGATGGCCGCGCTCGACCGTCTTTCCGGTCTGAAGGAAAAAATGCTCGGCTGATCGCCATCCCCGCCTTGCCCCCCGCAAAGGCCCGTTCCGCGCGGCCTCCCCTCTGTTTCCGTATACCAATCGCCCTGCCGCGTTCCCTGTCGCGGCAGGGCGTACGTTGTTTTAGAGTGCCGCTCCCTTCGCCCCGCCCAGCATCCGCTCTGTCTTCAGCCCTTTCCCTCTCCTATCAGGGCTTCCCCGGATTTTAACCACGCTTTTTCCGCCGTAGAAGCTTCTCCTCCGGAATCATCACCACCATCCGTGCCGTTGTTTTGCACGAAACCCCTGCGCGGCCCTTCCCGTCCGAGCCCATAGGCTCCTCGATTTTTCTTTCTCCTGCACAATCCGCCCCGCTGCGGCTTCCATCCCAGCGGGGCGCCTTTCGTCTTTTGGATATCCTGGTCATTCATCTTCCTGAATCGCGCCATTGCGCTCCAGCCCGATTCCCCGTTTCGCCCGGATATTTTTCGCACATCGCGAAAGCTTTTTACCCCAACCGGCATAGCCGGTGGTTTCCGAAGCCAATAAAGGCTCCGCCTGCCGGAATCGCAGGCGGAGCCTTGTTATGATTCTGTTTTTCCTGCAAGGCGCTGCAAAATTGCAGCCAGCTGCCCTCGCGTGAGCGTCCCCTTCGGGCAAAATGCCCCGCCGGAGCCCTGCAAAAGGCCGAGTGCCGTACAGCGCGCAACCCCCGCTGCGGCCCAGTCGGAGATTTCTGCCGCGTCGGTATAGGCAAGCGCCCCGGTTTCCGGCGCAGCTTCCCCCTGCATGTCAAGGTAGCGATCCAAAACCGTTGCCATCTGTTCCCGCGTGAGCGTCGCATCCGGCGAAAAGGCCCCGTCCGCACCGATCATCAGTCCCGCATCACCCGCCCAGCGGATAAAGGGTGCATCGGTGCGCGCCGCATCCACGTCGGTATATCCGGTGTCCTCCCCTGCGCGATAAGCCTTCGTGATCCCACAAAAGCGCCCAAAGGCCGCGGCAAGCTCCCCGCGTGTCACAAAGTGGTTTGGGCACCAGCGCCCCGCCTCGTCCGTCTCCAGCCAGCCCCGGCGGATGCAAAGCGCAAGCGCCTCATAGGCCCAGTGCTCCTCCAGTCTGTCTTCGTCGAAATACTCCGGGCTGATCTGCTCGGCGCTGAGGTTGATGCCGTTGTTTTTCGCATCATAATAGACCTTGCCGGCCTCGGGCGTCACGCCGCGCCGCCGCAGCAAATCCTGCACCGTTACAAATTCATACCCCTCCTCGAGCAGCTGGTCGATGGCAGCCAGCGCACCGGGAACGCTCGTCTTATGAATATCGTGCACCAAAATGATCGCACCATCGTATGCACCGCTGACAATCCTGCGGCAAACCGTGTCCGCGTTGCGGTATTTCCAGTCCTCCGGATCCACCGCCCAGTTGATGAGCGGTGCAGAGACGTTGGCGCGAACGGTTTTGTTCGCATTTCCGTAAGGCGGACGGATGTAGGCCGGCTCGTCGCCGCCGGCAGCGGTGATGAGCGCCTGGACAGAAGAAACCTCCTGCCGGATTTTCGCCGCGGAGAGTGTGTTGAGATTCGCGTGGTTATAAGTATGATTTGCGAGCTGGTGTCCTTCTGTGACGATCCGTTTCAGCGTCTCCGGATACCGCGCGGCACGATAGCCCGAGACGAAAAATGTCGCCTTGACGCCCCGCGCCGCCAGCTCGTCGAGCAGTCCCGCCGTATAGGGCCCCGGCCCGTCGTCAAACGTAATGGCCAGCAGCTTTGCCCCGCAATCTGTCTCCTCTGCTCCGCAGACCGGGGCCAGGCAAGTCAAAAGCGCCGTAAAAACCAACGCAGCAGCCAAAATCCGCTTCCATTTTTGCATCTTGCAGCACCTCGATTCCGCCCCATCATAGCAGTCCCGGTCGAATTTTACAACTTAAAAAACATTAAGATTCCAGCTTTTCTGCGTTTTGCTGTGCAAAATCCCCGGAGCCGTACCGCTGCCCCCTGACAGGGGTAACAACGTTGGCGGGGGATACCCGGCTGGTGCTTCA
>USLX01000098.1 GCA_900555665.1 uncultured Eubacteriales bacterium
GGAAGCTATTTTTTTACCCCCGGCATAGCCGGGGGTTGTCTTTGGTACAACCAATGCAAAGCGGCTGCCCGGTTGGGGCAGCCGCTTCGGGTGGTTGTTTGTGTCAGCGGAAAAGAGGCAGCGGGTCGTAATAAGTATCGCCTTCGCGGAGGGCGAAGTGCAGGTGCGGGCCAGTCGTCCAGCCGGAATCGCCGGAGCGGGCGATGTGCTGGCCCTGTGTGACGGCATCGCCGGCGGACACGAGGAGCTCTGAAAGATGCTGATAGAGCGTCTCGCGGCCATCGGCATGCCTGATGCAGAGATAATTGCCCTCCGCCGGCCGGAAGCCAGCCTCCGTTACGGTGCCGTCCGCCGCAGCGAGCACATCGGTACCCGGGGCAGTTTCCAGATCGACGCCGAGGTGGGTCGCGGCGATGCCGTCGGGCGAGGTTTTTGTCCCTGCCGGTTCCAGTACCGCCGCGTCCGTGTTTTTCAGCGGGAAGGCGTAGGAAACGTTGCTCGTTTCCGGCTGCACCGCAAGGCGGGACGGCGTGAGGCGGTCGCCGGTGACAGTGGCCGGATCGACGTCCAGCGTGCCGTCGGAGACGAGCTCGCCGTCCACATAGACGAGCGTCCGGTCGGAAAAGCGCAAAATCCAGCGGCAGGGCCGCGCGTCCTGCAGGAAAAATTCGTCCTGCTTTTTGCCGGCTGCGCCGCGAAGGAAGGTAAGATCGACGCCGGAGGCATCCGCGCGGCCGTTCCGCACAAGCTCGCAGCCGTCAAGCGTGACGGAAAAATAGGCGGTATCCTGCTCCGCGCCGACACGGATGGTTACTTCGTCGGAAGCAAGCGGTGTGCCGGAGCCGGTATCGGTCAGGACGCCCCCTTGCTCGGTGGCCTCGGCGGAAGCGCCGCCTTCAGCGGGAGCGGAAGCCAGCTCCTGCGCCACGCTTCCGCCAAGCGTGCATGCCTCGCCGGAGGAGGAGGATTTTGGCTGCGCGGCAAAGACGGTAATGAGTGTGGCCGAGAGAATGAGGGCCAGGATGGAGAGAAGAACGGGAATTCGTTTCATAGTCATGATCGCCTTGATCCTTTCTTCCGCCGCCCCGTTTGCCAAAGGCGCGTCTGCATTCTGCGGCGCTGCTCCCGGCGGCATCGCAGACCAGCTCGATGCTGCGCCCGGCCGGGCGTAGCAGGAGCCGGGCCGCCGGATTCCGGCAGCGGTGGCCACGCGCAAGGGTGGCCTTTGGCCGGCAGTTGAGGCGGCGGAACTACATGTGTTTGTGGATGAGAACATGGTGCGCAGCCGTCTGCAAGGCGGCAGCGCGGAAGGCCCCACCGTAAGTGGGTTCGCCGCGAAAACCTGGCGCGGCGCGCGCAGGCAGCCCCGCAAAAACCAGACCGTAGACGGCACACCGTCCGCAATCCATGCCCGGCGTCAGGCGGAACCGTTCGGCGCCGGGCGTGCAGCCGGAGCGCCCCCGCCACAGGCGCGGCTTGTATCGTCTGCCCCTGCGCGGCGGGCGAAGAGCGTTGTAATCCGCGCGCCGCAAGGCCCGCGCATGACAGGAAAGCGGCGCGGCAGACGTGCCCTGCGCCCTGGGGGTGGGAAATCAGCCCGGATCCGCGCCAGGCTGCGCAGGATCGCCCCCATTCCCTCCTGCGCCGCCGGCAGCGCCCGCGGCCGGGCCAACACTGCACAGCCAAGCCTGCGTTCGGAGCGCGGCGAGGCCATGCGTTGCCCGGCGGAGCCGTCGAAGACGCAGCCGGTCTGGGAGTCCGTCTTTTCCGCCGCGCGAATGGCATTGGAACTCGGACCCACGGCGCTCGACGGTGGTTTTTTCAGGACGGCACAGGTGGCGTTCTGATTCCGGGCGGGCCGTTTGGCCGGGCGGTACGAGACGGCCGTCGCCGCCCGGGCTCCTCCCCTGCCGGAGCGCCTTCCGTTCCGCCTCGAAGCGTCTCCGGCTCCGGATCTCCTTCAGACTATCGCGATCGTCTGTTCTTAGACTATCACGATAGTCTAAGATTGTCAAGCTTTTTTTCCTGTTTGACCAAGTTTGGCTTGTAACGGGCAGAAAAACACGGTATAATGGGCGGAAAACAGGTTGGGAGGGGCGGACGTGACAAATTTTTTGCTGCAGCAGTTCGTGCGAGGCTGGGAAGATACCGGCGACCCGGCGGTGCGCGAAGCCTATGGGAGGCTGGCCGGGTTGACGGGGCTTTGCTGCAATGTGCTGCTGTTTCTGGGGAAATTTCTGGTGGGAACGGTAACGGGCAGCGTGGCCATCGCGGCAGACGCCGTAAACAACCTTTCGGATGCCTCAAGTGCACTGGTTACCCTGATTGGATTCCGCCTGGCGGCGAAGCCCGCCGATGATGGGCACCCGTACGGTCATCACCGGATCGAATATCTGGCGGGCCTCGCCGTGGCGGCGATGATCTTGCTGATCGGCGCGGAACTGGTGAAGACATCGGTCGGAAAGATCTTGCACCCCGAGGTCGTGGACTGTTCGGCGACAGCGGTGATCGTGCTGGCTGCGTCCATCCTGCTGAAGCTCTGGATGGCGCACTTTTACCGGACGCTCGGCACAAAGATCGCCTCCCCGGCCTTGCTGGCCACGGCGGCGGACAGCCGGAACGACGTGATTACGACGGCGGCAGTTTTGCTCTGCACGGTACTCTCGGCTCTGACGGGCCTGCGGCTGGACGGATATGTGGGGCTGCTGGTGGCGCTGTTCATCCTCTGGTCAGGTATCGGCATTGCGCGGGGCACGATCGATCCCCTGCTCGGCGAGGCGCCGGACGAAACGCTGGTGCATGCCATTTCGGAGGAAATTATGGGCTGTCCGGGCATTTTGGGGCTCCACGACCTGATGGTGCATGATTACGGTCCCGGACGGCGGTTTGCCAGCGCGCACGCGGAGGTCGACGCCCATATGGACATCATGGACGCGCATGAGCTGCTCGACAATATCGAGCATGACGTCCGGACAAAGCTGCGCGTGGATCTGGTGCTGCACTGTGACCCGATCATCACCGACGATCCCGCGGTCAATGCGCTGCGGGCGCAGGTGGAGGAGTTTCTGGCCGAGCAGGATCCAAGGCTGGCAATTCACGACTTCAGAATCGTGCGCGGGAGCGGGCATACCAACGTGATTTTTGATCTGGTGACGCCATTTGCGCTGGAGGCGAAGGCCGGCCAAATCCGGCAGGCGCTGGAGCAGGCGCTTTGCTGCGGCGGAAAGACCTATTCCGTCGTCATGCGCGTCGACGCCGAGGCCTTTAACGACATTCATACGCGCCCGAACCGCTGAGGCGCGCAAAAAGGCCCGGAGCGAACTGCTCCGGGCCTTCCGCCGGGAAAACGGCCTGCCGTCTTTTTTTGCCGGGCGCGCGGCGGCAGGGCCGCGGAGAGAGGATCTGCCGCGCAGCGCCCTGCCCGAATCAACGGGCTGTTGGTCGGGGCGCAGCCGGGCCGGTCTGCCGCCGCTCCGGCGAAATGCGGCTTGCTTCTAACCGCGCACCCAGCGGCGAAGGGCCGGGCAGAGGCCGGGCCTGATACGCATGCCGTCCCCTCTCCAAAAAGCGTCCTTTTTGACACAGTTATGGAAAACTGCCGGGTTCGGCGCAAATACTCTCTGGGACTAGTTTGCACGATCCGGCTCAAAATACGCAGGAAATTTTTTCATTGCAGGAGGCAAGGAACGATGGAACAGTTTGAACATCTGGAAGAGACCACGCTGCACTCTGAGGCGAAATACGACGGGGATCTGCTGCACATCCGGCGTGACACGGTGCAGCTGCCGAATGGGAAGACGTCGACACGCGAATACACCATTCATCTCGGTGCAGTCTGCATTCTTCCGCTGCTGGGAAATGGCGACGTGCTGCTCGAGCGGCAGTACCGCTATCCGCTGCGGCAGGTGATGACAGAGATCCCGGCGGGCAAGCTTGACACGGCGGACGAAGATCCGCTGGAGGCGGCAAAGCGTGAGCTGCGCGAGGAGACCGGCGCGACGGCGGAGGAATGGCGCGATCTGGGGCTTTTTTGCCCGGTGGGCGCGTATTCGACGGAAAAGATCCACATGTTCCTCGCGCAGGGGCTGAGCTTCGGGGAGCGGGAGCTGGATGAGGACGAATTTTTGAATGTATTCCGGCTGCCGCTGGAGACGCTGGTGGAGCAGGTTTTGGCCGGACAGATTCCGGACGCAAAGACGCAGGCCGCCGCGCTGCGGGGATGGCTGATGCGTGAGCGCGGGCTGCTTTGACGACACATGGCTTTCGACACTTTGCAGCGGACTGCAAAATAATTTAACGTTTTCTGAACGGTGTCGACCACTTTCGACAGCTTTTGCACCGCCGATCGGCTATGATGTAGTCACCGGCAAGGGAGTAAGCAATGATTACCTCCGGAATCTGACATAGCCGGGAGGCTAAGAATCATGAGTGAGATCACAAAGGAATACCTAGTCCTGTTCCGCGCAATGACGCAGGCGGAGCAGGCATTGGAAGAGCTGCGTCAGAAATTGATGGACGCCCAGCGGCTGGCCGAGGAGATTTACATCTCGGGAGGAACGACCTGTGGTGAATCTGAAAACTGAAAATGTGACCGGCAGCGAGGGATTTTTACGTTGCGCAAGACATTTTTTCGCAGGAATACTGACGTATTTCAAGGAAAAATGACGCGGCGCACCGCAAAAAGCCCCGCTGCCCGGGTGCGTTGGGAGTTGGAAGAATACACCCCAGGATACAAACGGGCACGGGAGCTCTCCCGTGCCCCTCAGCGCCCCGGCACTGCCCTGGACCATTCTCTGCAGCGCATGCGGTGCCGCTTTGGATTCTGCGAAAATTTTAAGGGCGTGGGGAAGCTCCCCGCGCCCTTTTGTAAATTGGACTTTGATTACTGGACAATGAAGTTGACGGACTCGTCGCCCTGCTTGTCCTGGCCGAAGACGTAGTCCTTGCCGGGCATGATGGCGTTGAGCACGATGCCGACGATGGAGCCGACCGCGAGACCGGACAGGCTGATCGGCCCGAGCTGCAGCGCACCGGCGCTGGAGTAGCTGATGCCGATGGAGAGGACGAGGATCAGGGCCGCGACGAGGACGTTGCGGGACTTCGTGAAGTCGACCTTGTTCTCGACGACGTTGCGCACACCGACCGCGGAAATCATGCCGTAGAGCACGAGGCTGACGCCGCCGATGGTGCCGCCGGGCATGGAGG
>USLX01000099.1 GCA_900555665.1 uncultured Eubacteriales bacterium
TAAAGTTCAAAAACCTGGACGGCAGCGGGGCGAAAAGGCTTTTTCGACACGCTGAGGCCTGCGATCCGCAGCTGCGGAACGCAGGCCCTTTGGCACGCGGACGGAGGCGGAGGGACGGATTTTTTGTGCGATGCTGGAAAAACGGGGCAGCATATGCTATAGTAGGCTGAAAACGGATGGACAGGAAGAGATGCCATGAAACAAATTTTGCCATATTTGAAGGCTTATACGCGCGACAGCATCCTCTCGCCGCTGTTTAAGCTGATTGAGGCGCTGCTGGAGCTGCTGGTGCCGCTGATCATTGCTGATATCATCGACGTCGGCGTTGCGGCGGGAGACAAGGGGTACATTCTCTTGCGCTGCGGCCTGATGATTGGCCTTGGACTGCTCGGCCTGGCCTGCTCAGTTACGGCGCAGTATTTTGCCGCGCGGGCGGCGACCGGCTTTACGGCGAAGATCCGCGGGGCGCTGTTTTCCCACATTCAGACGCTCAGCTATGCCGACCTCGATCAGATCGGCACACCGACGCTCCTGACCCGGCTGACGAGCGACATGAACCAGGTGCAAAACGGGCTGAATCTGACGCTGCGGCTGCTGCTGCGGTCGCCGTTTGTGGTGTTCGGCGCGATGGTGATGGCCTTTACGGTCGACGCGAAGGCGGCGCTGGTGTTTGTGGTGACGATCCCGGCGCTGTTTGCGGTGGTGTTTGCGGTGATGCTCTCCTGCATTCCGCTCTACCGCAAGGTGCAGTCGAAGCTGGACCGGGTGCTCGGCGCGACGCGCGAGAATCTGGACGGCGTGCGCGTGATCCGGGCGTTTTGCATGCAGGACGGGGAGACGGCGGAATTTTCACGCCGGAACGAGGATCTGACGCACATGCAGCGCTTTGTGGGGCGGATTTCCGCACTGCTCAACCCGCTGACGTATGTGATTGTGAATCTGGGCGTGGTAGCCATTTTGCGCACGGGCGCGGTTCGGGTCGACTCCGGCGCGCTGACGCAGGGACAGGTCATTGCGCTCTACAACTATATGTCGCAGATTCTGGTGGAGCTCATCAAGTTTGCAAACCTGATTTTGAACATTACGCGCTCGATTGCCAGCGGGAGCCGGATCGGTCAGCTGCTGGAGCAGAAGCCGTCCCTCTCCTCGCCCGAGGCGCTGCCGGCGGCGGTGGAGGCGGAGGACGAGGTTTCGTTCCGGAATGTGACGTTCCGCTGCCCGGGGGCGGAGGTGCCGACGCTGTCGGACATCAGCTTTACGGCAAAGAAGGGCCAGACCATCGGCATCATCGGCGGCACGGGCTCCGGCAAGACGATGCTGGCGAACCTCATCGGGCGGTTTTACGATGTGGATGAGGGCGCAGTTGAGGTGGACGGCGTGGATGTGCGGGCATATCCGCTGGCTGCGCTGCGGGCAAAGATCGGCTTTGTGCCGCAGAAGGCGCTGCTGTTCCGCGGGACGATCCGCGAAAATCTGCTCTGGGGCGACGAGAAGGCCTCGGACGAGACGATTGCCATGGCGCTGGAGACTGCGCAGGCGGCGGAGATCGTCGCGGGCAAGGAAGGCGGGCTGGAGTATGAGCTGGAGGCCGGGGGGCGCAACCTCTCCGGCGGGCAGCGGCAGCGGCTGACGATTGCGCGCGCGCTGACGAGAAGGCCGGAAATTCTGATTCTGGATGACAGCGCCTCGGCACTGGACTTTGCGACGGACGCGGCGCTGCGGCATGCGCTGCGTGAGCTGCCGTGGAAGCCTACGACGTTTTTGATTTCGCAGCGCACAGCGTCGATCCGCTTTGCAGACCAGATTCTCGTGCTCGACGAGGGGCATCTGGTCGGGCTCGGCACACATGAGGCGCTGCTGGAGGGCTGCCCGGTGTATCGCGAGATCTATGATTCGCAGTTTAAAAAGGAGGAAGCGAGATGAAACAGAATTCCTCCGAGACGCTGCGCCGCGTTCTGGTGCATCTGAAGCCCTATGGCGGATGGATGCTGCTGGCGCTTTTGTGCGCGGCGGGGAACGTCGCAGCGGCGCTCTATATTCCGATTCTGGTCGGCAATGCGATCGATCAGATCGTGGGGCCGGGACAGGTTGCCTTCCGGGCGGTGGCGGCGACGGGCGTGCAGATTGCGCTGCTGGCCGTGCTTGGCGCGGCGGCGCAGTGGGTGATGAATGTGGTGAACAACCGCGTTGTCTTCTTTGTCACGCGCGACACGCGCGCCGAGGCCTTTGCCCATCTGCAGAAGCTGCCGCTGTCCTACCTCGACAGCCATCCCTCCGGGGATGTGATCAGCCGGATGATTGCCGACGTCGACCAGTTTGCCGACGGGCTTTTGATGGGATTTACGCAGCTTTTTACCGGCGTGCTCACAATCTTGGGGACGCTGGGGATCATGTTCGTTTTGAACTGGAAGATTACGCTGGTGCTCGTGGCGCTGACGCCGCTGTCGCTGTTTGCGGCGAAGTTTATTGCGTCGCGGACGTACCATATGTTCCGCGAACAGTCGGCCTCGCGCGGAGAACAGACCGCGTTTATGAACGAGATGGTCGACGGACAGAAGGTTGTGCAGGCGTTCGGCTATGAGGCGCGGTCGGATCAGAAGTTCGGCGAGCTCAATGAGGCGCTGCGGCGCGCCTCGCTGCGGGCGACGTTTTTCTCCTCGCTGACGAATCCGACAACGCGCTTTTTGACGAGTCTGGTGTATGCCTGCGTGGGGCTGGCCGGGGCGCTCTCGGCGGTGGCGGGGACGATCACGGTCGGCGGGCTGACGGTGTTTCTCAGCTATGCCAACCAGTATGCAAAGCCGTTTAATGAGATTTCCGGCGTGGTGACGGAGCTGCAGAATGCCATCGCGTGCGCGGGGCGCGTGTTTGCGCTGATGGACGAGCCGGAGCAGATTCCGGATGCGGCGGACGCCGCGGTGCTCACGGATGTGACGGGGCGCGTGGCGCTGGAGGATGTTTCGTTCCGCTATGTGCCGCAGACGCCGCTGCTGGAGCATGTTGCGCTGCAGGTGGAGCCCGGGCAGCGCGTGGCCATTGTCGGGCCGACGGGCTGCGGCAAGACGACACTCATCAATCTGCTCATGCGCTTTTACGACGTGGGCGGCGGGGCCATCACCGTCGACGGGCATGACGTCCGGGCGGTGACACGGGACAGCTTGCGGCGGAATTTTGGCATGGTGCTGCAGGACACCTGGCTGAAGACCGGGACAGTGCGGGAGAATATCGCGCTGGCGCGGCCGGAGGCCACACAGGCCGAAGTGGAGGCGGCGGCGAAGGCCGCGCATGCACATGGCTTTATCACGCGCCTGTCGCAGGGGTATGACACGCCGCTCACGGATTTGAGCGCGGGGCTTTCGGCCGGGCAGCGGCAGCTGCTCTGCATTGCGCGGCTGATGCTGGCGCTGCCGCCGATGCTGATTCTCGACGAGGCAACCAGCTCGATCGACACGCGCACGGAGCTGAAGATTCAGCAGGCCTTTGCCGTGATGATGAAGGGCCGGACGAGCTTTATCGTGGCGCATCGGCTGTCGACCATCCGGGAGGCGGACGTCATCCTGGTGATGAAGGACGGACACATCATCGAACAGGGGCGGCATGAGGAGCTGCTCCGGCAGGACGGCTTCTATGCCAAGCTCTATAACAGCCAGTTCGCACCGTAAGGCGCGGGAGGGGCAGGCGCAAACTTCGAAATTTTGAGACTGTCAAAAAACGGTGAAATGCAGGTTTGTGACAGAGTCGCAGGGGATGGCCCAGGCCAGCTTCTCTTGCCCTTCGGGCAATTCACCTTCAGAGTGAAGGGGGCAAAGAGCCCCCTTCGCGTTCAATCAAGCAGTTTTTCAGACTTTATAAGTTTGAAAAACTGGACGGGCAGCGGGGCAAAAAGACTTTTTTGACACGCTGACGCCCCCGCAGGCCAAAGCTGGCAATCCGGAATTTGGCGGGAGAAATCGGCAGGATGCTGCCGGGGGAGGCGCTTGCAAAGTACGAAAATTTCTGTTAGACTGGGGACAGATTGAAACGAAGGGTGATCCTATGGGCAAGCGCATCAAACGCATTGTATTGACCGGCGGGCCGGCGGCGGGGAAGACGACGCTCATCAGCCGCATTCTCAAGGAATTCAAACAGGATGATGGATGGAAGGTGATCACCATCCCGGAGACGGCGACGGAACTGATCAGCGGATTTGGCATCCGGCCGTTCGGCGGGTGCGTTACGATGCTGGAATTTCAATATTTTGTGGTGGCCGACCAGCTGCACAAGGAGCAGCTGGCGCTGCGGGCGGCGGAGATGGTGCCGGAGGAGAACGTGCTGGTGCTCTACGACCGGGCGCTGCTTGACGATAAGGCCTATGTCACGGATGAGGAATTCCGGGCGGTATTGGCGTCGTTCGGGAAGACGGAGGAGGAAGTGCTCGCGGGATATGACGCGGTGCTGCATCTGGTGTCCTGCGCGAAGGGGGCGGAGTTTGCCTACCATTTCGGCAACGAGGCGCGGTATGAACCCGTAGAAGTGGCGCGGGAGATGGACGACAAGACGATCCGGGCCTGGAGCGGGCATCCCAATCTGCACATCATCGACAATTCCGTCGATTTTGAGGACAAGATCGCGCGGGGACTGCGCGCGGTATATGCGTGCCTCGGCGAAAAGGCGCCGGAGCTGCGCTGGCACAAGTATCTGGTTGCAATGCCGGAGCTGAAGGCTCTGGAGGAGCGGTATGCCGCGGCGGGGATCGACATGATGCAGACCTATCTGCAGCAGACGAGCCCGCAGGTGGTTCGCCGCGTGCGCCAACAGCGAAACGGCGCGGAATATCTCTATTTTTATACGGAAAAGCGCACCACGCCGGAGGGAGAATGGGAGACGGAACGGCCCATCTCCGCCAAGGAGTATGTGCAGTATCTGATGGAGGGCGACATGAGCCTGTGCGCCGTGCACAAGACGAAATACCGCTTCCGCTATGAGGGGCAGCGGATGGAGCTGGACGTCTATCCGTTCAGCCGTGAGCGGGCGATTTTGCGCGCCGCGCTCGAGGAGGGGGCCAAACTGAAGACGCCGCCGGAGATCGCGGTAGTGCGCGAGGTGACGGGGCAGGCGGAATATAAAAACCGCAATCTGGCGCGGACACAGGCGCTGTAACAGAGACTGTCGAAAAACGATAAAAGGCAGTTCCGAGAGAGAGCCGCAGGGGTAGAGTG
>USLX01000100.1 GCA_900555665.1 uncultured Eubacteriales bacterium
TGAACGCGAAGGGGACTCTTTGTCCCCTTCACTCTTCCCCTGCGGCTCATTCGCAGAACGGTGTATCATAGTTTTTCGACAGCCTCAGACGCCCCATTCCGGGGCGTCTTTTTCAATATGGGGCAGCGGAAAAACAAGGAAATTTTTTGTTTGCCTCTTTGAAAAAACGGAAAAGTGTGATATGATTAAAAAAATTGCGATTTTTCGGAAAAGGAACGATGAAATATGGAACAGAATCTGACATTTGCGGAACTTGGACTGTCGCCGGAGATCTTGCAGGCGCTGGAGCAGAAGGGGTATGGCTACCCGACGAAGATCCAGGCAGAGGCGATTCCGCCGTTTATGGAATGGAAGGACGTAATTGCCAAGGCGCCGACCGGCACGGGCAAGACGTTTGCCTTCGGCATCCCGATGATCGAGCATATCGACGCGGAGAGCGAGGATCTGCAGGGGCTGATCCTGGCCCCGACGCGAGAACTGGCCATCCAGATCGCCGACGAGCTGCGCGGCCTGCTGACGTTCTCCAAAAAGATCCGCGTGGCCGTGGTCTATGGCGGGGCAAAGATCGAGGGACAGATCAAGCAGCTGGAGCGGCACCCGCAGATTGTGGTGGCGACGCCGGGGCGGCTGATGGATCATTATAAGCGCAAAACGCTCCGGCTCGACCGCGTGCAGACCGTGGTGCTCGACGAAGCCGACCGGATGCTCGACATGGGCTTTTTTGATGATGTGACGCACATCATTGAAAAGATCAAAAACCGACGCAACCTCGGCCTCTTCTCCGCGACGATCTCGCAGGAGGTCATGACCGTCTCCTGGATGTATCAGCGCGACGAGGTGGAGATCACGGTGCAGCCCGACGCGGAAAACCGGCCGGACATCACGCAGTATTCCATCACCTGCCCACCGCTGGAGAAGATCGACACGGCGATGAAGCTGCTGCGGACGATGGGCTTTGAGCGGACAATCATCTTCTGCAACACGAAGGTGATGTGTCAGCGGCTGTGCGACGATTTCCGGCGCGCAGGCGTGGATGCGGACTGCATCCACGGCGACATTCCGCAGCAAAAGCGGGAGAAGACGATGCGCACGTTCAAAGAAGGGAAGCTGCCGGTTTTGATCGCGACGGACGTCGCCTCGCGCGGGATCGACGTGGATGACGTCGACTGCGTGCTGAACTATGACATCCCGGAAGAAAATGAATATTACATCCACCGCATCGGCCGCACGGGGCGCGCAAAGCGCAAGGGCGTGGCCATCTCGATCATCGGGACGCTGCCGGAGCAGGCCAAGCTGGATGAAATTGCAAAGTACTCGCACTATCAGGTGCAGCCGGTACAGTTTTTGGAGGACGGCACGCTGGTCGAGGCCGAGCGGAAAAAGCCGCAGCCGCAGACAAGACGCCGATTCCGCCGTTGAGAGCGGCGGAGGAGGGGATGCTGCTGCTGTGCAGCTCCCTGGGGCAGGCGGAGGCCCGGGCGCTGAGCTATGCGCAGTTTCGCACGCTGGCACAGCGCGTCCAGCTGCACGGTGCAGGAGGGGCGGATCCCAACCGGGCGCTCACGGCGCAGGATGTGCGTGGCCTCGGCTATGACGAGGCGGACGGGGCGCACATTGTCGGCTTGCTGGAGCGCGAGGACCGGCTCCGCGCCTATCTGGCCGCGGGCGAGACGCTGGGCATTTTCCCGCTCACGCGCATCAGCCGGGGCTATCCGCTGCGGCTGCGGGAGCAGTTGGGAGACCGGTGTTCGCCGGTGCTCTGGTATCGGGGCGATCTGCGGCTGCTGACGCTGCCCTGCGTCAGCGTAGTCGGCTCGCGGCAGCCGAATGCACAGACCGTACGCTTTGCGCGGCGCTGCGGGACGCTCGCGGCGCAGGAAGGCTTTGTGCTCTGCTCGGGCGGCGCAGAGGGCGTGGACGAGGAGGCGGAAGCGGCCTGTCTGCAGAGCGGCGGGCGCGTGATTGTGTTCCCGGCCGGGCGGCTGCGGGACTGCC
This sequence comes from uncultured Eubacteriales bacterium, assembly GCA_900555665.1. Taxonomy (GTDB): domain Bacteria; phylum Bacillota; class Clostridia; order Oscillospirales; family Oscillospiraceae; genus CAG-170. Next base: position 1,996 of record USLX01000100.1, read on the forward strand.
GGATGGACGCGCGGGTGCTGTATCTGGCGGAAGGGGCGTATGACGCGCCGTTTTCCGCGCAGCGGGCGCTGGCACGAAACCGGCTGATTCATGCGCTGGGCGAGAAGACGTACGCGGCACAGGCTCGGCTGCGAAGCGGCGGAACCTGGCGCGGATGCACGGAGAATCTGCATGCCTCGCTCAGCCCGCTCTACCTCTACGACGACGGAAGCGAGGCGGCGAAGGCGCTGCTGGCGATGGGGGCAATCGGAACGGGCCTCCCGGAGACGCTGCGGACGGCGCCGGTGGGACAGCTGCGCATGGACACCTAGGGTGCATTCTTCCAACTGCCAACGCACCCGAACAGCGGACCTTTTCGCGCTGCCGGTCACATCGCCAGTTGGAAGAATACACCCTAAGAAAAACAGCCCTCCCCTGCCCTTTCCGGGTCGGCGGAGGGCGATTTTTGTTTGCTGCGAAGATGCGAAAAATCCACCGGTTCTTCAGCCGGTGGATTTTTGTTGGGGGTGGAAGCAGAAACTGCTTCTGCGGCCCTGAATGGCTGCGGCGGTCTTTTCGGGCGGGAAAGGCTTTTCGAGGGGGACGCCTGAAGCCGGTTTAAAAGAGGATGAGGGAGAAATAGCGGATTTTGCCGTCATTTTCCCAGCATTTCATCCCGACTTGGTCGGCCATTTTTTGCGCGTTTACACAATAGGCCGACATGCAGGAGGCCGTTTTCCAGGGGCCTGCGCCCATCATGAGAAGCTTCTCCTGGCCGTCGGCCCGGAGCAGGGCCATGAGCTGCTCGGTCAGCTCGTTTTGATGGCGTTTGGCGGCTTTTTGCTCGGCGGAGTCGGTATAACAGCGCGGAGTCGTCTCGATGGTGAGGACGAGGGCGGTTTCAAACTGCCGGACGCGCGACGTCATCTCCTCCACAGTGCCGCTCATGGGCGGACAGGTGGGGAGGCGGTTATAGTTTCCGCAGAGGTTTTCTTCGCAGAAACAGCGGTATTCCGGCATGATTACCAGATCCTTGACCGGCATAAGCGCGGCGTCGGTGAAGCCGAGCGATTTGGCCTGTTGTACATAATCCATAGCAAAGCCCTCCTTGCGTTTTTCTGTATTCTAGCACAGGCGGCGGAAAAATGGAAGCGTGCGGCAGGTTTTTCTGCCGCTCACGGCACGGCAGGGACGAAGCCGGCGACATTGCCGTCCGGCGCATAGTCCACCTCGAAGGTTCCGGGCAGGACACGGAGGAGCGGATTTTGCTCCGCCTCCGGCAGGAGGGCCGGGGAGACATAGAACTCCCCCAGGTGGTTGGTGTCCTGGATCCACATGAGGCGGCAGCCGCGCAGAATCTCCCGCTGGCCCTCGGCCGTCGCGCCGCCGTGGCTGCCCATGGCGGGCACCAGGAAGGGGCGCGCGCCCTTTTCCTGCAGGGCTGCGATCAGCGTGCGCACGAGAAGGGCGAGGTTGGTAATTTCGCGGCTGCCGGCGGCAATGGCAACCGTCTGCCCCGGGCGGAGCGGTCGGAGCACACCGCTCGCGCGCAGCTCCCGGCGAAGCACAGCGGCAGGGTCTTTCAGACGGGGGGATGGGAGGTCATATTGGATACGGCGGAGCGGCGGAAGCCGCTCGCCCTGCAGAAGCGCTTCAAAGGGGTGCATGGTGATTCCTCCTGTGGTTTTGAAAAAAGGGAACGGCAGAAAACTGCCGTTCCCACAGTGGATCCTGGTTGCCAGCCCGACGAGCGGGAAGCGGTTCGGGCGCGCAGAAGGGCTTACAGGCTCTCCATAACCGCATAAGCATCCTGCAGGATCTTGTCGGTCGCGCAGTCGACGCCCTCCCTCCAGGGCGTCTGGAGGAATTCATCGACCATCCGCACGCCCATCTCCGGGCCGACGATGAAGCCGCCCATGGCGAGGACGTTGATGTTGTTGAAGACTCTGGCGCGGTTGACCGCGTAGAGCGATTCACAGAGACCGGCGTAGACGCCATGGTACTTGTTGGCAATCAGGCTGACGCCCATGCCGGTGCCGCACATGACGATGCCGCGCTCAAACTTCTCCTCCGAGACGGCCTTGGCCAGGTTGCCGGCGACCTCGTTGAAGGCGACGGGCGCATCGAGCGACTGCGTGCCGACGTCGGTCACTTCATAGCCGAGCTCCACCAGGTGCGCCTTGACGGCCTCCTTGAGATTGAAACCGCTGGCATCCGAGCCGATGATCATTTTCTTTTCCATAATATGCTCCTCCAATCTTTTGTTGTCGTGTGTTCCGTTTATCGATACCCGGTCGCCTTCGCGAGGGCCTGGTATTCGTCTTTCAACTCGCCGTAGAGGCGGTCGTAGATTGCGTAATACTGTTCATACTTGGCATGGGCTTCGGAGTTTGGCTGTTCATAGTTGGAGAACTTGACCCAGTCCTTGACGACGTCGTAGCTCTTGAAGACCCCGACGCCGACGCCCGCGTTGATCGCATTGCCGACCGGCGCACCCTTGGACTCGGCCATAAAGGCCACGGGAACGTCGAACACGTCGGCGATGATCTGGCGCCAGAGCGCGCTCTTCGCGCCGCCCTCGACGAGCACCATCGGCAGCTTCATCTCCAGACCGCTGGCGCGGATGTAGAGGAAGTTTTGATAGAGCGCATAGGCGGCCGCCTCCATGAACGAGCGGATGACGTGGCCGCGGCCATGCGCAAGCGAGAGGCCGAAGAGGACGCCGCGCGCGACAGGATCCCAGATCGGGGTGCGCTCGCCCATGAAGTAGGGCAGCGTGATGAGGCCGTCGCTGCCGATGGGGGCTTTGGCCGCCTCCATGTTCATACGGATTGATTTTTGCGATTATTTACCCTGATTGAACTTGTCGGGGAAGCTGCGGCGCACTGTTTCCGTGCAGTCCTCCTCGGAATTGCCAGTCATGACCGCGCCTGGGCTGGCGGCTTGATCCGCCCTGGGAGGACCTTTCCCCGGCATCCAAAAATGTGCAAAAGAATCTTTTCTTTGCCTCCAATGCGCCGCCACCCGTAAACAGGCATCCGCCGTTTTATTGAGCACATTCGGATTTTCCGGATTGCGACTCCCGGTTCGCCTTCCTCCATGCTTGAAGCGAACGTTTTTATACTGATATTCAATTAAAAACGTTCATTCATGGAATGGAAGTTTTTAATAGGAAGATCATTATGAGACGAGATTCCG
>USLX01000101.1 GCA_900555665.1 uncultured Eubacteriales bacterium
GGCGTTCACATAGAGATTTTACGGAGAGAAAGGACAAAAGAATGAAAAAGAGAATGTTATCTCTGCTCCTCGCGCTGGTCATGCTGCTGGGCCTGCTCCCGACGGTGGCTCTGGCGGGAAATGATGAAGTCCCGGTTGCAGTTTCTGCTGACGGTATCACTTATTCAGTAAGTGCCACGCCAATTACTGGATATGATTTGAATCCTCAGGGCACCACCCCTGACGTGATAAACTGCCCAGTCTTTAAAGTTTCCATCCCGTTGGGTGTGCAGAATGTGTGCTTCACATTGATGGATGCAGCAAAGGACATGAACATTGCCGATTTCACGGACTTTGGCTATAACAAATTTATTGACATGACTTCTGGCAGCGGAAGCATCTCCTTTGACACGCTGATAGATACCCCGTGGAAGATAGATGTAGATTTTACTCCGGATCATTCGGTCGCTGGCAAGACCACGTTTTTGCTTGAGGAAGGTAAAAGCATTTCAGAGGTCCTTACAGAAGGAAATACCTTTTCTTACGCAGAATTTAGAAAAAACGAAGTGGGCGCTTTCGGCTTGGTTATTGAGTGGGTGCCGTACGTTCTCAAAGAACAGGACGGCACACGCTTCTATATTGAGGTGTCGGACCCGCAGAGTGAGATTACTGTCACGCTGAATGATGAAACGGTAAAAAAATACGGCACAATCGTAAAAGATGGCCTTTACTATCTTGCAGCTGTTGGGGATAAAAAATGTGAATATCTGGATATGCCGGAAGGCAGTTGGCAGGTCGCAGAAGACGGAAAATCTTTGACTTTTTCTGTGACCGATATCCAGATGGTAAATTATGATCTGGCAACCATTGGCGGCGCACCGGTTGGCACTTCGAAATACCAAGACTACGTTGGATATAAGGATCTCTGGTGCGTTTCCGGCGACTTCACTAACAGCAGAGAGCTGCTTGATATCTTTATCTATTGCAAGGATTCCGGGGTAGAGGCAGACAAAACAGCTCTGAATGATGAGATTGCCAAGGTCACCGGCGACAATGCTGCGAATTGGTATCAGGAAAACGATCTTTACAATGGCAAAGACACCAGCAAGACTGGCTTCTGGGCCGAGATGCAGGTGCAGCTGGCCAAGGCGCAGAAGATTGCCAATGGAACAGATGCAAATCAGTCACGAGTTAATCAGGCCACGAGTGATTTGCACGCCGCCATCGCCAAGCTGATCTCCAAGCAATATGTCAACGCGACGGAGAATTATGAGCGTTTGAACCGCGTAAAAAAGACGGACAAGGGCTATGACCATGTTCCTACCGGCCCGAACAGCAACAGCAATTTCGAAAAGGCCGACTTTGTGGAAAAGGACTGGACGAAGTTTGAGGCGGCCCTGACCACGGCGCTGGATCAGCTCAAGGCGCTCTACAACGAGGACGGCACGCCCTCCGCGCGCAACTGGGGCGAGAGCCACGAGGGCACAAAGCCCGCGAACGCCATCACCAATAAGGATCTCGCCACGGCCCTCGAGAATCTCTACGACGCAGAGGATTCCATGCGCAGACTCAGCGCGTTGGAGAACGCCAAGCAGGCGCGGCAGCTCGCCGCGCGCGTCGATGCGGCCTTCCCGGCCACGAAGCAGGGGCAATACAGCGATGAAAGCTGGGCTGCCTTCACCGCCGCCCGCGACAAGGCCCACGCCCTTCTGAGCCAGTATCCCACGGAAAACAACATCCCCAACGATACTGTTTCCGGCCAGATCTACAATGCTGCGCGCAGCTATTATGCCGCAGCCTACGGCCTGACCGAACCCGGCGAGATCACCGTTCATCTCACCATCGGGGACAACTATGGCGCGCTCTATCCCGCCTATGCCATCAAGGACGCGGCGACCGCCACCTTCGACGCGGACGTCAAGCTCCCGGCCGGGCAGCACAGCTTCAAAGCCCTGACCAACCTCGACGTTCTGAACTGGACTGCCGACCATCAGGCGAATGTCGAAGTTCTGGATATGTTCTTTGTCAACGGCCAGCTCGTGGCCGATATGGAAGGCAAAGTTGTCTATGGCACGGCATGGCTCAACAGCGAAAAAATGCAGGTGCGCAACGGCGATCGCGTCGTGATCCTTCATGTTCTCGCGCCAGAGGATTCCTATTATATCTGGCCCATCTACGCAACGCTCAACACCTACCGCAGCTATGTGCAGCTCCTCCGCTTCACCACGGACGGCAGCCAGCTGAATGCCGCCGAGGGCAAGGCCTTCACGGTCAATGTCGAGACGACGCCCGCCACCTTTGAGGACTATACCAATGTCTGGCGCGCCGCATCCGGCAAGCAGATCATCGCCTATGGCCCGCGCAATGCCGACGGGACCTATCCCTCCACGCCTCTCCGCACCGGCGCGTTCACCGACGCGAGCGGCAACGCCAGCGTGACGCTCTACGCCGCGGGCCACTATGTGCTCACCGCCGTGGACACCTCTGAGATGGTACGCGGCAGCAAATTCCCGAACCTCCCCGGCGGCGCGCGCATGGAGATCGACGTCGCCTCGCAGGCGCAGAGCGAGATGGAAAAGCTCCGCCAGCAGATGCTCACGGATCTCGAAACGCTCTATAACCGCTGCGATCAGGGCGCCATGGATATAGACATTACCTATTGGGACGATGATGGCAACGGCAACTGGAAGGAGTTCAAGCTCAACCTGTGGACAAACGCCACGGAGGCGTATCACGCCGGAAAAACGGCCATTGCCGAAGCAGAGGCCCTTCTGGCCATGAAGGATGCCTACGCACAGGCAGAGACGGCCATTGAAGATGCGATCGCCCGTGCGGAGCAGAAGAATAACAGTGCTGTGCAGCTCTATCGGTTCTGCGCCACCCAGCTTCCCACCACGGAGCAGCTCAAGGCAGGCGACGTCCTTTCCGCAGATATGGAACGCTTCGGCGGCAGCGGCACCTTCAGCGGCGATTCCAATGTAAACGGCAGAAACCTGAAGCAGATCTATGCCGATCTGACCGATTACCAGAAGACGCTGCTCACCCCCGCCGAGAATGAGCAGTATCAGACGCTGGATGGGCTTTATCAGAAGTATGCAGCCGGTTCGTTCCACCCGGAAGAGCGCACCACCTTCACTGTAACGTACAAATTTGAGGGCCTCTCGCCCGAGCAGATGACCAGCAATGGCAGCCCCAACATGCTCACGGTAGCCGCAAGGAAGGTTATGCCAACTTCCGATGCCACCGTTACGATCACGCCGGGATCGCCCAAGAACAATCCTCTGACCTATCAGATCGGTCTCAACATGACGCAGGGTTCCAGCGGCGTGTTCATTTCTACGCGACAAAACACAAACATCGACGAGCTGGACTATGAGGTCTACGACATCCAGATCGAAGGCACCGAGGACTACGAGATCCACTGGAATACGACCTTCGGCGTCAGCTTCCGCCGTCACTGGATCGAGTTTAAGAATACCTACGGCTATCGCAATAACATCACGGTCACGATCTACACCCGTTCCAAGACAGCGGATCTCGAAGGCGTGCGCAACGCGGCCCTCAACGCCCTGAACGCGGCCTATGCCGCCTACGACAAGGACAGCTATTCCAGCGAAAACTGGACGGCCCTGACCAATGACTACCAGACCGGCCTTTCCGCCATCAAGTCCGCTGCCTCGATCGAAGCCGTAAATCAGGCAAAGGATGCCGCGCTCGCTGCCATGGCCGCGAGGCCGACCGTCGCCACAACTGGCCTCGGCAAAGTCACCGTCACCATGGAGAATAACACCCGCGCGGACCTCCCCTTCTACGGCGAAGCCGGGATTCTGGACAGTGTTCAGGTCGATCTCACCGAAGACAGCTCCGTCATGACGGTCATGCTGAGCGCGCTGAAAGACGCGGGCTATGAATGGACCGGAACCGGCGGCAGCAAGGGCGGCAATGAGGACGACACGATCACCTATCTCGCCTCGATCTCGAAGAACGAGCAGACCCTTGGCGAGTTCACCGGCAGCAGCGGCTCCGGCTGGATGATCACCCTGAACGACTGGTTCATCAACGAGGGCGCGCAGGCGTTCTCCGTCAACGCCTCGAATGCAGACTATCGCCTGTCGGACGGCGACGTGATCCGCTGGATGTACACCGACGACCTCGGCAAGGATCTGAACGGCACTTGGGCCAACGCGAATACGACGCTCGCGTCTCTGACCGCCAGTGGTGCGACCCTTGCTCCGGACTTTGCGGGCACGACCAACAGCTATACACTGACGCCGGAGGAAGGCCAGACCATCAGCCTGAACCCGGTTGCCGCCAATAAGAACTATCAGGTCCGCATCTACCTCAACGGCAAGACCGGAACAAACTGGTATCGCGCGGGCGAGGCCATCCCGGCCAAGGCGGGCGACACCATCTATATCGGCTGCGGTGACCGCAGCTGGCCCAGCATGAACAAGCAGGGCACGGAAGCCATCGACTATGTCGGCACATGGTACACACTCCGCATTCCCGGCGATGATAGTACGGATTATAGTGACCTCGTCAAAGAAACGGAAGCACTGATCGCCTCGATCACGAACTATACCTCCTATAATGAAGTGTTCGGTGAGGAGATCGATGCAGCCCGGAAATCGTATGACGCACTGCCTGAAGAGGCCAAGCCGTCCGTCAGCAATTACAGCAAACTGACCGCGGCAGAGGAAAAATACGCCCGCCTCAAACAGATCAAGGACGCGAAAGAAATGCTGGATGCACTCCCGGTCGTGAAAAACCTCAAAACCTCGGACAAAGCCCAGTTGGAGGCTGCGGCCAAGGCCTATGAAGACCTTTCCGAGGCAGACCGGAAGCAGATTCCGACCAATCTCACGGAGAAACTGAAACAGCTGCAGAGCAGAATGTCGGAACTTGAGGTCGAGGAAGTAATCAAGGCCATCGATGCGCTTGCCCCTGTTACGAAAGACAGCGGTGCGGCGATCAAGGCTGCAAGGGATGCTTACAACGAGCTGACCGACGCGCAGAAAAAGCTCGTCACAAACTACGACAAGCTCACTGCTGCCGAAGCCCGCTGGTCTGAGCTGAACCCCATCCCGGCAGGCCAGCCCGCGCAGCTCCCGCAGAACCCGAACGCAGGGGAAACCCTTCCGTTCGCAGACGTCAATGCGAACAGCTGGTACTATTCC
>USLX01000102.1 GCA_900555665.1 uncultured Eubacteriales bacterium
TTCTGCGGCGGCGACAGCCTCTCCATCGAGCTGAAAAAGAAGGTCGACGCCTTCCTGAAATCGCACAACGCCTCCGTCCAGATCCGCCAGGGCTACGGCCTGACCGAGTGCGTCACAGCCAGCTGCCTGACCCCGAAGGACTATAACCGCGTCGGCTCCATCGGCGTCCCCTTCCCTGATACTTATTATAAAATTGTCAAGCCCGGTACCACCGACGAGATCGACCCGAACATCGAGGGCGAAATCTGCATCTCCGGCCCGTCCGTCATGCTCCGCTATGTGGACAACCCCGAAGAGACTGCCAATACCCTCCGCCGCCACGACGACGGCCGCGTCTGGCTCCATACCGGCGACCTCGGCAAGATGGACGAAGACGGCTTCGTCTACTTCTCGCAGCGCATCAAGCGCATGATCATCACCTCCGGCTACAATGTCTACCCCGGCCAGCTGGAAAACGTCATCGACGGCCATGAGAAGGTCCTCCTCTCCTGCGTCATCGGCGTCAAGGACCCCTATAAGATCCAGAAGGTCAAGGCCTTCGTCGTCCTCCGCCCGGGCTACGAACCGTCCGACGAAGTCAAGCAGGAGATCCTGGAATACTGCCGTGGCCACATCGCAAAATACGCCATGCCGTACGACATCGAGTTCCGCGCCGAGCTGCCGAAAACGCTCGTCGGCAAGGTGGCCTACCGCGTCCTCGAAGAGGAAGAGGCCGACCGCCAGGCCCACGAAACCAATTAAACATTTCTAAAGGCTCCCCTTGATTGCATCAAGGGGAGCTGTCTGCGCAAAGCGCAGACTGAGGGGATTAAGGCCCTCGGTCTGCTGACACTCGCCATTTCAGGAGAACACTATGCAAAAACAACGAATCTGGGAGCTGGACGCCCTCCGCGGCCTCTGCATTCTCTGCGTCATCGCTGTCCATTTCCTCTTCGACCTGCAATTTTTCATCGGCCTGGACTTCACGCTCCCCGCGTGGTTCCAGTTTATCCAGCAATACGGCGGCATCCTCTTCGTCGTCCTGTCCGGCTGCTGCGCCACGCTCGGCTCGCGCAGCTTCCGCCGCGGTCTGCTCGTCTTCGGCGCGGGCATGCTCATCTCGCTCGTCACCGCCGGGATGTATTGGCTCGGCCTGGCCGATCGCACGGTCATCGTCTGGTTCGGCGTGCTGCATCTGCTCGGCATCTGTATGATGCTCTATCCTCTCTTCCGCAAGCTCCCCTCCGCCCCGCTCGCCGCGCTCGCCCTCTGCATCCTCCTCATCGGCTACGCCATCACGGGCCTGCGCGTCTCCGTGCCATTCCTCTTCCCGTTCGGCCTGGTAACAGAGCATTTCTTCTCGTCGGACTATTTCCCGCTCTTCCCGCAGCTTGGCTGGTTTCTCCTCGGCGTCGTCCTCGGGCGCACCGTCTATGCCGAAAAACGCACGCTCCTGCCCGGAGGCGCACAGAATTTTTTCCTCCTCCGCTTCTTCTGCTGGTGCGGCCGGCAGTCCCTTTTCATCTACCTGCTCCACCAGCCCATCCTCTACGGCCTTCTCGAATTGATCGCCGCCCTGAGATCCTAACGCCGGTCCGCCGAAACACAGACTTTTTCAAAAAACAGGATGGAAATTCTTCCACCCTGTTTTTTCGTTAGGATACATCTGCCCCGGTCATTCCATTTCCAGCAGGGACAGCAGACTCTGCAAATCTTCCGCACAGAGCGCCGCGCTCAAACCGCCGACGCTCAGGATCTGCCCCGTTTGGGAGTTCATATGGTACGGGCGTCCTTCCGCAAAGAACACAAGGTCACAGAAAAAGCTCGCGTTTTCGTCCCTGTATTCCTGCGATTGCAGGATCCGCGCAGCAACAGCCGAGGCAGCTTCGTCCAGTACGACGGTTTGAACGACCTCCTGGCCATCCGAAGTCATTTCCCCGAGATACTCCACGGAAACCGTGCCGCTCACCCAGTTTGCCGGATTTACGCTGTGTTCCGTGAGCCAGTCTGAGAGCAGAATCCTGATCTGCGGGATGCTGTCATACAGGGCCTCGTATTCCCCTGCGATCCGGGGATCACTGGAATCATACTGCACATCGGAGGCCAGGACCAGGCGATAGGTATCCCTGTCCCCTGCGGCAATTGTGTATCCCGGCTGCGCATAGGAAAAATCCATTGGGTACTGTCCGTCCACACGCTCGACCCAAAAGAGCGCTCCCGCATGATCCGTACCGTCCTCACGGGCCGCAAGGCTGTAGACGCAGATGTCTCCGCCCGCCAAACGGTCACAGCCATATTTCCCCGCCCATTCGTCCGGCAGGATCAGCGAAATGCCAAACGCCCCGATCTCAAGGATCTCCTGCTTTTTTTCAAGATAGATCTCCTTTGAAAACGCCAGTGCGCCGATGCAGAAACTGCAGATCATCAGCGCTGCGACGGCGGCGGCCGCCGCAAACTGGTGAAGTCTCCTTTTCCGGCGCGCCTGTCTGTGATCTGTCATCTGTGCCACCTGCTGAACGAGGCGGTCGTCCACGTTTCCGATCCTGTCTGAAAGCTGCCTTTCGTTCATAGTGAAACGCCCTCGCTTTCCAAATACTTTCTGAGTTTTTGCCGGGTGCGGAACAGCATGGACTTGATCTTGCCCTGACTGTGGCCTGTGTATTTGCTGATCGCATCGATGGAATCAAAATACCAGTACCGCCGCAGAAAGACCGTTCTCGTCTCCTCCCTCTGCTGCCACAGAAACGCATCGATCAGCTGCTCAATGCGCCGCTCCTCCACTTTGTTCTCAACAGACGTCCTGCCGGAAACGCACTCACGAAGCTCTTCGAAGGAACGGATCGCCTGTGGATTCCGCTTTGCCGCAGAACGGTATTCATATCTCTTCAGCGCCAGATTGCGCGTGATCCTGCCGGCAAAAGATGCAAACGGAGATGGTCTTGCATCGGGGATTGCATTCCACAGGCCGAGGTAGGTATCGTTGACACACTCTTCGCTGTCCTCCTGATCTGAGAGGATATTGTCAGCGATCCGAAAAAACAGTCTGCCGTATTTTGAAGCGGTCTCCGCAATGGCGTCCTCGCTTCGCTCCCAGTATAACCCTATGATTTTTTCGTCTTCCATCGGCTTCCTCCTTTGCGGTATCGCGGTCTGAACACGCGCTCACTCTATCCCTACGGTTTTCTCTGCGGTGGTTGCAGTTCCGGACCAGAAAAATTCCTGTGCCGCGCAAGGCACCGGCATGCGCAAATGTGTGCAGGGGGCGGCGTGGCCGAAGTCACGTCGCCCCCTGTACGCAGAGTCTCTGATTCTGTTTTACGGCTGTGCGCGATCTCCGGCTGCCAGCCTTCTTACTCCGCCTCCCGCTCGCGCAGTCCCGCAACCGCCGAGATCGGCAGCGAAAAGCAAATTGCCCCCGCCTTGGTCCCCGGCCCGGCCTGCTCCTGAATCGCACGCATGATCCCGGCCTTCTGGTCGGCATAGGCCACAATGTAGACCACATCCTTTTCGTCGGCCAAACTCACGCCAAAAAAGCTCTCGCTGCGCGCCTTCCCGGTTCCCTTCGCGTGGAGCACCGTGCCGCCGCCCGCTCCGGCCGACCGCGCCGCCTCCATCACAAAGTCCGAATAGCCTTCATTCAAAATCACCACGATCAGCTCGTGCGCAAATTCCATGCTCGGTTTTCCTCCCATCTCCCGGTTGTCTGTCAGATAGGCCAGCGTCCGCGCCCCGGCCACGCTCTTGAGCGGTACCGCCAGCATCACGCCGTGGCCCGGAATGTCGATCTGCATCCGCCGCTTCGCGTTTTTGAAGATCTGCTTCTGCATCTCCCCGTCGGCCACGGCGCTGACGATCGCCTTCGGCGTCGCATCCAGCCCGTAAATCGACAGTGCCTCGCGCGGGGCCGTGCCCCGGCCGAGCTTCGTCAGCGTCAGATGCAGCCCCGCCGCCTGATAGAGCTCCGCCATCTCGCCCGCGCGGTCGCGGTCGGTGACCGCAATGATATAGTAAAGCTCCATCAGCAAGCCTCCCAAAGTTCAATGATCTCGCCCTCGGCATAGGGCAGCGCCGTGCGTCCCTCCGCGCCGCGCTTCGACTTGAGCACATAAATTCCGCCCATCGCCTGCACCGTAATGAGCGGCATCATCGCAACCAGCGCAACCAGTCCAAACGCATCCGTTGTCACATTGCCGCCGAGCGCGCGGCTTGCGCCCATCGCAAACGGCAGCATAAACGTCGCCGTCAACGGCCCGGAGGCCACACCGCCGGAGTCGAACGCAATCGCCGTAAACGTCCGCGGCACCACAAACATCATCGCCAGTGCCACAGCATAGCCCGGCACCAGGAACCACAAAATCGAAATCCCCGTCAGCACGCGCACCATGGCAAGGCCGTTCGCCGCCGCCACCGCAATGGACAGGCTCAGTCCCATCGCCTTTGCCGAGATCGCGCCCGCGCTCAGCTCCTCGACCTGTTGATTGAGGATGTGCACCGCCGGCTCCGCGTCGATGATAAACCAGCCCATCGCCATCGCCAGCGGAATCAGCAGCCAGCGCAGCCATCCCGCGCCCATCGCCTCGCCGAGCACCGCGCCCAGCGGCGAAAACCCGGCATTCACGCCCGTCAAAAACAGCACCAGTCCCACATAGGTATAGCCAATGCCAATCAGGATCTTCAGCAGCGGCCACTTGTGCAGCCGCAGCGAGCAGGCCTGGAAAATCAGGAAAAATACCGCAATCGGCGCCAGCGCCACCGCAACCTCGAGCAGCATGTGCGGAATAGCCGCCAGATAGCTCCGCCCGAGCGAAACCGTATCCTCCGCCGCGCTCTGCGCCGTCTCCGCCGCCGCGCCGGAAGACGCGGGGAAAATCAGGCTCAGGATCATCACCGCCAAAATCGGCCCGATCGAGCACAGCGCCACCAAACCGAAGCTGTCCGCCTTCGCGTTTTCGTCGCTGCGGATCGACGCCACGCCGACGCCGAGCGCCATAATAAACGGCACCGTCATCGGCCCGGTCGTCACGCCGCC
>USLX01000103.1 GCA_900555665.1 uncultured Eubacteriales bacterium
GAATCATCCATCACGCGCCCGCCGAAGCCGATGACATTGCCCCGGATATCGATGATCGGGAACATCAGGCGGTTGCGGAATCGATCATAGACACCGCCCTTTTTGCCGTTGACCGCAAGGCCCGCGTCCAGCAGCTCCTTTTGCGCGTAGCCCTGCTTCTGCATCGCGTCCATCAGCGCTGTCCACTCATTCGGCGAAAAGCCGAGCCCAAAGCGGTTGACCGTCTGCGTGGAAAGGCCGCGCTTTACGATATACTCCCGCGCGTCGCGCCCCGCATCGGAGAGCAGCTGCTTGCGAAACCACCGCGCCGCGTCCTTGCAGAGGGCGTAGAGCCGCTCAGTGCGCTTGTACTGCGCGCGGTATTCCTCGTCCTCCGGCACCTCCAGCCCCGCGCGCTTGGCGAGGAAGCGGACGGCGTCGGGATAGCTGAGCGATTCAATCTCCATGATGAAGTTGATCACACCGCCGCCCTTGTGGCAGCCGAAGCAGTAGTAGATCCCCTTCTCCGGCGCGACGGAGAACGAGCCGGTCTTCTCAGAGTGGAACGGGCAGAGGCCGAAGAGGTTGCTGCCCTTGCGCGTCAGCGTGACATATTGCCCCACAACGTCTTCAATGGGATTGCGCTCGACGAGCGCGTCCAAAAACGGCTGCGGAAATGCCATGGAAGCGAACCTCCTTTCTGGCTTGTGCATGTGATTTGTCGTCCCAAAGGCCCCCTCTGCGAAGAGGGGGCTGTCATGCGAAGCATGACTGGGGGAGAAATTCCCGCGTGTCCCGGATGGAGAGCTTGAAAAACTTCTCCCCCTGATTGCCTTCGGCAATCTTCCATCCTCTACGAAGAGAGGACTATCTGGCGTGACGGAACATTACCGCACCTGCCAGGCTGTCGGGATAAAAATCTCCGAATACTTATAAATGGCATATTTATCGGTCATGCCCGCAATATAGTCGCAGACAATACGCTCCATGCCGTCAAAGTCGAGTTGTGGGATGAAATCGGCCGGCAGCCGATCCGGATGCAGGCTGTAAAATTCGAACAGACGCCGGATGATGTCCTTGGCCTTCGACTCCTCACCCTTGGCAACGGGGTTTGTATAGACATGCTGAAACATAAACGTCCGCAGCCGATCCATTGCATCTGCAATCTCCGGCTCCATGCCGAGCCCACCGCTCTCCTGCGTGTGGGAAATCATATTCTCCACAAGCGTGTTGATGCGGGCCGAGTGCGAATGGCCGAGCACCTGCGCAATGTCGCGCGGAATGTCGTCCTCGGTCAGAATGCCCGCGCGCATCGCGTCATCAATGTCGTGGTTGATGTACGCGATGCGGTCAGACACGCGCACAATCTGTCCCTCCCACGTTTCAGGAATGAACTCGCCCGTGTGCCCGAGGATCCCCATGCGTACCTCGTAGGTCAAATTCAGGCCGCGCCCGTCGCGCTCAAGCTGGTCGACTACGCGTAGCGATTGCTCGTTGTGCCGGAACGGACGGCCCATCATGTCCGTCAGCGCCGCCTCGCCCGCGTGGCCAAACGGCGTATGGCCAAGGTCGTGGCCGTAGGCTGCCGCCTCGGCGAGATCCTGATTGAGCCGCAGCCCGCGGCAGATCGTCCGCGCGATGCGCGCGACTTCCAGCGTGTGCGTCATCCGCGTGCGGTAATGGTCGCCTTCCGGCGAGAGGAAGACCTGTGTCTTGTGCATCAGCCGCCGGAACGACTTGCTGTGCAGAATCCGGTCGGCGTCCCGCTGATAGCAGGTGCGCACATCGTTGTCCTCCTCAGGGTAGAGCCGACCCTGACTCTCCGCCGCTTTTTGCGCGTGAGGCGCGAGGGCTGCGTATTCTTCCTGTTCCATCCGTTCACGCACAGTCATCTTGCATCACCCTATGTATCTAAAATAGCAGAAAAACATGAATTTTTCTTGAATAGCTGTTGGGAATTTCTGCGTCACTTCCGCAGCACGCCGCGGAATACCGAGCCGTTCTTCTCCGGCACGAGCCGCCCGGCAGAAAGCTCCCGCAGCGCGGCGGCGAAGCCCTCCAGCGTCTCCTCCGGCAGGAGCAGCGAGAGTGTGATCTCCGCGCCGTAGTCCGTGTTTTCAAACACAGCCCCCAGCTTTTCCGCCTCCAGCCGCACCCGGTCGTAGAGATTGTAGGGCGTCTGAACGCGGAGCGAGGCCCACTGGCGCATCTCGTTCACGCCGGCGTCGCAAAGCGCCTCCTTTGCCGCCGTGCTGTATGCCCGGACGAGCCCGCCTGTGCCAAGCAGCGTCCCGCCGAAATAGCGTGTCACCACGCAGAATACGTCTTCCACGCCCTCCCGTTCCAGCATGTTCAGCATCGGCTGTCCGGCGGTGCCCTGCGGCTCGCCGTCATCACTGTAGCGCTTCTGCCCGCCGCGCAGGATATAGCACCAGCAGTGGTGCCGCGCGTCATAGCGCTCCTTTTTCACCGCCTCCAGACGGGCCTTCGCCTCCTCTTCGGAGGAAACAGGGAACAGCCGCCCCAGAAAGCGGCTTTTCTTCTCCACATATTCCGACGAACCCTCGCCCGCCGGGGTCAAATATCCTTCCGTCATTCCGTCACCACATACTCCCGTACTTTTCCGAATACCTGCTCATCCACCACGGCCTCCACGGCGATCCCGCCGTCCTCATAGGAAAGCTCCGTGACCTTCGCCTTCTGGTGCAGCAGATCGACGAGCCCCGCCGCGCTGTAGGGCAGGAGGAGACGGACATGGTGCATGCCGCGATCCAGCGTCTTTTCGATGAGCGCCAGCAGCTGCGCAATGCCCTCGCCGGTCTTCGCCGAGATGGCGACCGCGCCCTCGCGGCGGCGAAACAGCTCATCCTCGGCGATGTCCGACTTGTTGTAGCACTCGATGACCGGCGTTCCCTCCCGGCAGAGCTGGCCGATGAGTTTTTCCGCAACTTCGATATGGTCGTTTCGGTCGGGGTCAGAGGCATCGATGACGTGCAGGATGAGATCTGCGTATTGCAGTTCCTCCAGCGTCGCCTGAAACGCCTCGATGAGGTGGTGCGGGAGCTTCGCGATAAAGCCGACCGTGTCGGAGAGAATCGCCTGGCAGGTATCTGAGACCGTTAGCTGCCGCGAAGTCGTGTCCAGTGTGTCAAACAGGCGGTTGTTTGCCGGAATCCCCGCGCCGGTCAGGTAATTGAGCAGCGTGGATTTCCCTGCGTTTGTATAGCCGACGAGGCAGATGACCGGCACATCGTTTTTCATGCGCCGCTCGCGCTGCACCCCGCGGATCTTCCGCACCTCCTTCAGCTCACTCTGGAGCTTTGCGATGCGGGCGCGGATGTGCCGCTTGTCGGTTTCGAGCTGCGTTTCGCCGGGGCCTCGTGTGCCGATGCCGCCGCCGAGGCGGCCCATCTCTTCGTTCCATGTCGTCAGCCGCGGCAGATAATATTTATATTGTGCAAGCTCCACTTGCAGTTTGCCCTCGCGCGTCTTTGCGCGCTGGGCGAAAATATCGAGGATGAGGGCGCTCCGGTCGAGGACATGGGCCTTTGTGGCCTCCTCGAGCGCGCGCACCTGCGAGGGCGTGAGGTCGTTGTCGAAGATGACGAGCGTCGCGCCTGTGTTCTGCACCCACTCGCGCACCTCTTCAGCTTTTCCTTCGCCGATGAACGAGTGTGGGTCCGGCTCGTGCCGGTTCTGCAAAACTTTCCCCACGCAGACGCCGCCCGCCGTTTCGAGCAGCGCCTCCAGCTCGTCCAGTGTCCGCTCGTTCGCGGCCTCTTCTTTGGTAAACAGGTCGCAGTTCAGGCCGACCAGAACGGCCTTCTCCTGCATGACCTTGACATTCTGTTCCATAAAAATACCTCCATTGCGCCGCATGGCGCGCTCTGGCGGTGTATTGGTGCGTTCGGCAAATTCCGACAAATATGAAAAAAGCCCGCACCGATACACGGTGCGGACTTGCTTCTTACTTCAGGCCGTATTTCTTGTTGAAACGGTCGACACGTCCACCGGTGTCAACAAGCTTCTGCTTGCCGGTGTAGAACGGGTGACACTTGGAGCAAATTTCAACCTTGATGTCCTTTTTGGTAGAACCAGTCTCAATAACTGCACCACACGCGCATCTGATAGTAGTCTGTTCGTACTTGGGATGGATACCTTCCTTCATGAGTTTCACCTCTCTCATCAGATTTCTGTAAAAAGGCAGACTGCCCTTCCCTTGGTTCAAACGCTTGAATATTTTATCATATCCGCCCCCATTTTGCAAGTCCTTTTTTCAAATTTTTCGTCTCCGCGACGGAAACATCTGCCTGTAGCCGAAAAAACCGCCCGTCCGGCAAACCGAACGGGCGGGCGCAGTTTAAAAGCTTACTTGCAGAGCGCGGCGGTATCCTGCGCGATCATGAGCTCTTCATTGGTCGGAATGACCCAGACCTTGACCTTGGAGTCGGGCGTGGAGATGACGACCTCCTCACCGCGGAGCTTGTTCTTTTCGGCGTCCAGCTTGACGCCGAGGAACTCGAGGCCTTCGCAGATGGAAGCACGCATGGAGCCGGAGTTCTCGCCGACACCGGCGGTGAACACCAGGCAGTCCAGCCCGCCGAGCGCGGCGGCATAGGCACCAATGTACTTGCGGACTTCGTAGGCGAACTTGTCGAGGGCCAGCTGCGCGGCCTCGTTGCCTTCCGCAGCGGCCTTGTCGAGATCGCGGAAGTCGGAGGAGATGCCGTCGGACAGGGCCAGCACGCCGGACTTCTTGTTCAGCATGGTCAGGCAGTCATCGGCGGACATGTTGTACTTGTTCATGATGAACTGCGCGACACAGGTGTCGATATCGCCCGCGCGGGTGCCCATCGGGACACCGGCCAGAGGCGACAGGCCCATGGAGGTATCCTGGCACTTGCCGTCCTTGACCGCGGACAGGGACGAGCCGTTGCCCAGGTGGCAGACGATGACGCGGTGCGCGTTCTCCACGCCGCCCATCAGCTCGATGCAGC
>USLX01000104.1 GCA_900555665.1 uncultured Eubacteriales bacterium
GCTATAATATCAAACAGAATCGGTTTTGTCAAGCTTTATTTTCGTCTTTTTTCCTGCTTTTTTGCAATCTACAACTAGTGGTATAAGCAGGGGTAATATACCCCAAAATATAGCCGCCCCGAGCGCAAAAATACCGTTTGGGACACGCATAGCGCAGAAACTGCCCGCACCGGAGAGCGCGGCAAACGCCGCGAGCTGCCAGCTTTTCGATTGCCCGCCAAAGCAGGCACGGGCCGCGCAGAGCAGAAGCGACATGGCGCAAAAATACCCGCCCGTCAGGGCCACGGACGCAAGCGGCTCAAACCGCTCAACCACCGTAAAGAGAGAAAGGCCCTTTACCATCTCATAAAAGGGAACCTCTTCCGCTGCGGCAAGACGCGGCGAGAGACATCCGGCCGTCAGGGCCGCCGCAATGGCGGGCGCAAGCAGAAGTAGCGGCCAGGCTGCGGCTTTGCCGCGCTCCCCTTTGCCGTTTCCGGGATAATATGCCGCAGAGGGCAGCAGTTGAAATGTCAGGAGCGGCAGCGCGCGGCGGAAGCTGCCCCACGGCTGCAGCCATTGCGGCTGCACATTGTGCAGGGCCGCAAGGAGCAGGAGCGCATAGAGGCCCGCGAGAACCAGCGCGATGACCGCGGCACAGCGGGCGGGGACGGTTTCTCCCTTGCGCACGGCGAAGGCGGCGAGGGCGAGAAGGATCAGGCGGATGGCGACGGGATCCTCCGTTTCCGGGAAGGCCGAACCGGCCTTTTGCGTCAGCCAGGCGAGGGCGAGAAGGTTCCAGAGCGCGGCGAGGGCCATGACGGTTTTGCCCGCGGCGGGGCCAAGGGCGGCAATGGCCTGCGTGCGAAGCGGCTGATCGCTGCGGCGGCAGAGCAGAGAAAGCGCGGCGGACACTCCACCTCCGAGCAGCGCCCACTGCCAGCCGACCCCCGCGCCGAGCGCCACGGCGGGCGCCGTCATGGCGGCGAGGATCCAGGCATCCCGCTGCCGCGCGGTCGGTTTATCCGGCAAGGCGGAGCCCTCCTTCCGTTTGAAGCAGGCGGGGCGGCACCGGACTTTGCCCATAGAGCAGCGCGGCACGCGCCTGCTGGAGCGTCAGGGCGCCGGGATGGGCCGTGAGGAACTGCGCCGCCGCGTCTGCCTCCGGCCGCGCCGGAGCCAGGTAGAGCCGGGCCGCCGGGCGGAGCTCTTTGGAGGCGGCGAGCTGCGGAATCAGGTAGCGGGCGCTTTGCGCGACGAGCACATGCTCCACCGTTCCGAAGAAAACCTCGCCGGAGGCACCGGCGCGCAGGTCGGCCATGGCCTCGTCCAGCGTTTTCCCAAAGCCGGTGCTCCCCTGGTCGGTGGTCAGACGGAGCGTGCCGCCGGAGGCGCTGACGAGCAGCACCTGCGCGGGCTGGAGGTCGGCAGCATCTGTGCCCTGCGCAGAAAAGAGGCCGAGCGCCGCCGCGGCGGCAAGCAGGGCCAGCCAAAGCCAGATCCGTTTCATCGTATCACTTCACCTCTGATTTTTGGAATCCTGCGGATGCAGATCCGGATCGCGGTTTTTTTGCCGGGCAAGCCTCGGGCGCAGTATGGCGCGCCAGGCGCGGGCATCGGAAAACGGCGCAAGATAGGCCACGCCGAGGCTGCTCAGGCCCGCCAGGTGGATGAGCAGGAGCAGCGCGCCGGCGGCAAGGCCGAACAGCCCCGCAAAGCCCGCGAGAAACGTAAGCAGGAAGCGCCAGATCCGCAGCGCGTCCGAAAGATCGCGGCTGGGGAGCGTAAAGCCGCAGATCCCGGCCGTGGCAGCAACGATGAGAGCGGCGGGCGAAACCAGATTTGCCTCCACCGCCGCCGTCCCGACGACGAGGCCGCCGATGATGGAGACAGCCGTGCCGATCGCCTGCGGCAGGTGCAGCCCGGCCTCCTGCAAAAGCTCGAAGGCGGCGAGCAGGCCGAGCACTTCCAGAAACGTCGGAAAGGGGACGTTTTGCTTGCTTTCAATGATGGCCAGGAGGAGCTTGGTCGGGAGCATCTGCTGTTGGAACGTCGCCATGGCGACATAGAGCGCGGGCAGGAGGAGGCTGAGAAACAGGGCAACATAGCGCAGGATGCGCAGGCAGGTGGCCGAGACATAGTCGACGGCGCGGTCCTCCGGCGAGGCCATGAGGATGCCGAGGTCGACGGGGGCCAGGTAGCCGAGCGGCAGGCCGTCGACCAGAAGGCCGACCTGGCCGGAGAGCAGGCCCTGGCAGAACTGATCCGTCCGCTCGGTATACTGGAGCAGCGGGAAGGCTGTGCGGCGGGAGCCGGTGACGTATTCCTCGACTGCTGCGGGCGAGAGCAGGCCGTCGATATCGATGCGGGAAAGGCGCTTTTCCATACGGGAGACGAGCTGGGGGTCGGTCAGGCCGGCGATGGAGCAAACGGTGACGTTTGTCCGGGTACGGCGACCGACGGTATGGCCCGCGAGGCGGAGCTCCGGCGTGCGCAGGTGGCGGCGGATCAGGGTGGTATTGATCCGGATGGTCTCGGTGAAGGCATCTTTGGCGCCTTTGACGGTATTTTCGCTCTCCGGCACGGAGGGGCCGCGGCGCGTGTTGCTTTTGACCTCGAAGCAGAGGGCCGTCCGGACGCCGGGGAAGAGGATGACACAATAGCCGTGGGTGAGCTTGTCCGCCGCAGCCTCAGGCGTCTCCGCCTCCTCGCAGACAGCGCACCAGACCGCGCCCTGCTTTGCCTGTGCATAGAGTTCTTCCGGCGGGCCGGGCCGGAGGTTTTCCATCAGTGGTCGGACGACAAAGTCGGAAATGTCGCTGCCGGACGTCATGCCGTCGAGAAACAGCGCATAGAGCACCTGCCCGCCCGCCGTCAGCTCCCGCAGGCAAAAATCGTCCGCCCCGTTGAAGCGCGCCTTCAGCGCCGCAAGCATCCGCATCCCTCCTTTTTCCTTTGCAGTCAGTTTGGCCGAAAATGGGAAAACTATACCTGCCTGAGAATCATATATAGATTGTATTTCCGCTCTTTTTCTAATTTCCTCCGCAGAATTGAGGGAACGGGCGGACAGAGTCGTCCGCCCCTACAAATCCCCCCGCGGCGCCGGTACAAACCGCGCGCCCAGATAGTCACACTCGTCACAGCGCCACTCACAGCCGTCCTCTTCCAGACATTTTCTGCGATCCCCGCAATTCTGACAGACCTCCGGCAGCGGAGAAACCTCGATGTATTCCATATACACACCCCCATTTCTTTAAAATTTGGTATTACTAAATTTGATATATTTGGTAATACCAAATATATCAATCATTTTTCTCCATATAATTTTACAGGATGGGGGGTGATGTTCTGAAAACACGAAAGCTGGCGCTCGGCGACCGCAATCTGATCGGCGCGCGGGTGACGCAGCGGCGGTTGGAACTTGGGATGAAGCAGACAGAGCTGCTTGCACAATTACAGCTGGCCGGTGTGGACATGAGCATCCCCGCGCTGTCTCCGCTGGAGGGGCAGAAACGCCCCGTCTCCGACATCGAATTAAACGCCCTTGCAGATATTCTGCACGTCTCTGTCAACTGGCTGCTTGGCCGCATGGAACCATAAAAAACGGAGCTGTCTGACGACAGCTCCGTTTTTGGGGTTTGCGATGTAGGCGCGGGATCAGCAATTGCAGCCGCCATCGCAGCCGCAGCTGTTGCCGCTGCCGTTCCAGAACAGGATGAGGATCAGGATGATGACCCACCACCAGTTGCTGCCGAAGGCGCAGAAGCCGGACGAATTGTTATTGCAAGACATAACGAAACCTCCTGAAATATAACGTAGCGTTTCTTCGCTCGCTCATTCCATGGTATGCCGTCCGGGCCAAATGGTGACTCAGGCCGCGGCGGAAGCAAAGAGCTCGTCGAGTGTGCCGAAGCGGTAGCCCATGGCGGCCCAACGGGTCAGGAGTTCGTCGAGAATGGCGGCATTGGTGGAGGAAGTGGAGTGCAGGAGGACGACGGCGCCGGGATGGATGCGCGGCAGGAGCTTGGAGAAGGCCTGCTCGGCGGTGGGCTGAGCGTCCTGCTTCCAATCGACATAGGCAAGGCTCCAGAACACGGTACGATAGCCGAGCGACTGCGCCATTTTGAGATTTTCTTCGCTGTAGACGCCCTGCGGCGGGCGGTAGTAGGGCGGCATGTCGCTGCCGGTTACCTCATGGTAGGCATCGGCAACGCTTTGCAGCTCACGCGTAAAGGTCTGGAGCGCGGCTATTTCCGACATATTATAATGGTGCCAGGTATGGTTGCCGACGATGTGGCCCTCGGCGGCCATGCGGCGGATGAGGTCGGGATTGTTTTCCACATAGGGTCCGACAACAAAAAAGGCCGCTTTGACGCCATGTTTGGCAAGCGTATCGAGAATGGACGCGGTATAGCCGTTTTCATAGCCCGCGTCGAAGGTCAGATAGATGACCTTTTCTTCGGTATCGGCCACATAGGCCGCGTCATACTGGCGAAGCGCGCCGGCCGTGGCATTGCCGACCGGAGGCCGGCCCTCGGTGCGGAAGCTGAGCCCCCAGGAGCCGGTCGGGATTGCCGTCGCGGCAAACATGACGGGCAGAACCGCGCAGAAGGCTAAAACCGCGCCGAGCGCAAGCAGGATCCGGGCATTGGCCCGGCAGAATTGCTGGATTTTCCCCATAAGAACACCCCCTGCCAGAGCCTATGCGCAAGGGCGGGGGCGTAGGACGGGTTTTATACTGATATTCAATTAAAAACTTTCATTCATGGAATGGAAGTTTTTAAT
>USLX01000105.1 GCA_900555665.1 uncultured Eubacteriales bacterium
GTTTTTCTCTATCTGCACAAAGCCACCTCCCTCAATAAAAAGATAAGAACGTGGGCGCAGCTGGTAAATGCCAGCTTACCGGCAAAACGTCCGGCTTTTCGGCAGCTGCCTGGAATGAATATGGACTGATTGCCGAAAAGCTACTGCTTGAAGCAGGAAATTTCAAGTAAACGGCTTGCTTTTTGGCTTGGACCGGGCGTATAATTGATTTGAAAGTTGATAACAATAAGCACTAAGTTTTAAGTAAATGGAGGGCCGCCATATGAACCCAATCATCCGAAGAGACCATTACCTGCAAAAGCTGATCGACCGGAAAGAAAACGGATTGATAAAAGTCATCACCGGCATCCGGCGCTGCGGCAAGAGCTTTCTTCTGTTTGACCTGTTTTATGATCATCTGATCGAAAGCGGCGTCAGAGAGGAGCAGATCATCCCGATCGCGCTGGACGATGACATGTTCACGAAGTATCGCGACCCGGATGAGCTGTCCAGATTTATTCGTTCTAAAATCGTCTCAAAAGAAATGTATTATATTCTCATCGACGAGGTGCAGTATGCCATTGCAAAGGATGAGCTGAAGGATCCGGAGTCCATCCGGCTGTACAACGTGCTCAATGGCCTCATGCGGCTTCGCAACGTGGATATCTATGTGACCGGCAGCAACTCGAAAATGCTGACAAAGGATGTTCTGACCGTTTTCCGCGGCCGCGGCGATGAGGTCCGCGTTTATCCAGTCTCGTTCCGGGAGTATTATGCCGCCGTTGGCGGAGACAAGGCGGAGGCATATGAAGAGTATGCCCTGTATGGCGGGATGCCGCTGGTCTTGTCCAGAAAAACGGATGCAGACAAGATGGCCTACCTGCAGAGCCTGTTTACGGAGGTCTACTTCAAGGATATCACCGAACGTTATGACATTACCCTTCCGGACGTGCTCGCAGAGCTGACGGACGATCTGTGCTCGTCGGTCGGCTCCCTTACCAATGCCAGCAAGATCGCCAATACGTTGGGGACGGTAAAGAATATCTCCGTTTCCAGCACGACCATTTCCAACTATCTGAACTATCTGATGGAATCCTTCCTGTTCAGCAACGCAAAACGCTATGATGTCAAGGGAAAGAAATACTTTGAATACCCGTCGAAGTACTACTGCACCGACATCGGCCTGCGCAACGCCCGGCTGAACTTCCGGCAGCAGGAGGAAACGCACATCATGGAAAATATCATCTACAACGAGCTGCTGTGCCGGGATTATTCAGTAGATGTCGGCGTGGTGGAGATCTCGGAGACGGTGGAAAAGAAACAATCCAGAAAACAGTGCGAGATCGATTTTGTTGTCAATCGGGGCGCAAAGAAATACTATATCCAGTCGGCCCTGAACGTGAGCGACCCGTCCAAAATGGAGACAGAGCTTCGGCCTCTGAAAAACACGAGAGATTTTTTCAAAAAGATCATCATCAGCAAGTCTTCCATGAAGCCCTGGATAGACGACGACGGCATTTTGCATCTGGGCCTGTATGAATTTCTTCTGAATGAAGCTGCGCTGGACCTGTGACGTTTACACGGTCGCGGCTTCCTGGTCGAGGAAGTCGTGGATGACGTCGAACAGGTGGACGGGGTCGAGCTGCTGGGTGGTGCAGAGCCGGGCCAGACGCTCGACGGCGGCGCGGTCGTCGGAAAAGGGAGAGATGACCGCGAGGGTCGTCCAGCAGCCGCTTTGCCGCCGCTGGCCAAGAAGACCGTAGGAGCAGCGCATGCGCGCCGGCTGCCAGGTCTCCTGCAGAAAATATCGGTAAGCGCCCTCCGGAGCATCCTGCTCGGAGGCGTGCGCATCGATGCACATCAGCTCCTGCGAGACGCGGAAGGCGGTCTGCAAAAGCGCGATCGCGTCCTTCGCCAGCCGCTGCGCCTGCGGGTGCAGCGCCGGGATCTGCGGCAGGAGCGTCTCGAGCCGGAGGGACTCCGCAGCGGCGTCCTCCGGGCCGGAGATGAGCTGTGCCGGGGTAATATTGAGGCCTTTGGCGATCTCTTCAATGGAATCCGACCGCAGGCAGTTTTCTCCTTTCAGATAGCCCTGAAATGTCGAGCGCGGAATGCCGAGCTCTTTGGAAAATTCCAGCTTGCTTTTCTTCTCCGCTTCCATCCTGTGCCGCAGTGTGGCTGCAATGTTTTTCTCTATCTGCACAAAGCCACCTCCCTCAATAAAAAGATAAGAACGTGGGTGCAGCTGGTAAATGCCAGCTTACCGGCAAACAGACCAGCTTTTCGCCACATGCGTCGCGGGCAGGAAAAATTATGTATCTACCATTATAAGCGGCGGGGAAATCGGAGTCAATCGGAAAAGGAAACAGGGAGATCTCCGTGGACGGAGATTTCCCTGTTTTAGTCTGGATCTAAAGTTATTCGGCTGCGATGCGCCAGCCTTCAGCCTGCTCGCGGATGGCGGTGAAGCGCCGGTACAGGCCGTCCTGCTGCACGAGCTCGGCGTGCGTGCCGTGCTCGGCGATCCGGCCGTCTGCCACGACGAGGATCTGGTCGGCGTTCTGGATGGTCGCGAGGCGGTGGGCGATGGTGATGATTGTCTTGCCGCGCGTCAGCTCAGAGATGGCCTGCTGGATGAGGTGCTCGTTCTCCGGGTCGATGCTCGCGGTGGCCTCGTCGAGGATGACGATGGGCGCGTTTTTGAGAATGGCGCGGGCGATGAAGATGCGCTGCTTCTCGCCGCCGGAGAGCGTGCCGCCGCCCTCGCCGACGACGGTGTCATAGCCGTCCGGCAATGCCATAATGAAGTCATGGCAGCGGGCCTTGTTTGCCGCGGGCGTGTTCTATTATTTTCTGCGCGAGCAGGTCCAGTCGCTCGTGCAGGCGATGGCGGCGGCCTTCCCGGGCGCGCGGCTGGTCTTTGACGCGGCCAACGAGAAGGCGGTCCGCCTGATGCTCAAGACGTGGATCAAGGACGCGCAGATCCGGGACGTCGGGGCCTATTTCGCCGTCGCGGACGCGGCGCGGGAGCTTTCCGGCTGGGCGTCGGGGCTGCGGGTCTCGAGCCGGGGCTATATGCTCGGCTACCACGACCTCAAGGATCCGTCGGTCTCCGGCTTTTTCCGCTTCCTCGCGCGCGTGGGCGACAACCGGATGCGCATGCAGATCGTCCGGCTGGAATTCGGCGAACAATAAAAAGAAAAACGGTGCGGCCCCCGGGCTGCACCGTTTTTTCTTTATTCGTCCAGAAGATCGAGGATATCGTCGAGCGCGTCCTCCAGCGCCTCGTGGCGCGCGGCCCAGCGCTCGTACTGCGCGCTCATCATGTCCGCGGGCTCGCGCGCGTCGAGGTCCGCGATTCTCTCCCGCAGCTCCTGCGCCTGCGCCAGCAGCGTTTCGCGGGAGAGCGCCTGCGGGTCTTCTTCCTCCGGCATGGCCGGGAAGGGGATCGGGTCTGTCATCGCATCTTCATCCTTTCTGTGCTTCGATCACGGCCTCGGCCGTCAGAATGCCGTCCAGCGCGGCGGAGGTGATGCCCCCCGCATAGCCCGCGCCCTCGCCGCAGGGATAGAGCCCCCGCAGCTGCGACTGCCGGGTCTCGCCGCGGAGGATGCGCACGGGCGAGGAGCTGCGCGTCTCCGGCGCGGTCAGGACGGCGTCGGGCGCGGCAAAGCCGTGCAGCTTCCGGTCCAGCTCCGGCAGTGCCTGCTCCAGAACGGAGGTGATCCGCTCCGGCAGGATGGTATGCAGCTCGCAGAGCGTCACGCCGGGGCGGTACGTCGGCTGCACGGCGCCGAGCGTCTGCGACGGCCGCTTCGCCAGAAAATCGCCGACGAGCTGCGCCGGGGCGCGGTAATTGCTTCCGCCCGCGCGGAAGGCCGTCTGCTCCAGCTGCCGCTGCCAGTACATGCCGCCAAGCGGCGATCGGTCCGGGAAATCCGCCGGGTTCAGCGTCACAAGCAGGGCCGCGTTCGCGTTCTCGCCGTCACGCGCGTGGTCGGACATGCCGTTCGTCACCACGCCGCCTTCCTCCGAGGCCGCCGCGACGACGTACCCGCCCGGGCACATGCAGAACGTATAGGCCGAGGATCCGTCCGGCAGCCGCACGTTCAGCTTGTAATCCGCCGCGCCGAGCCCCGGCGCGTCTGCGAACGGGCCGTATTGGCTCTCATTCACCAGCCGCTGCGGATGCTCGATGCGCACGCCCATGGAAAACGGCTTCGGCTCCATCGGAATCCCTGCGCTATGCAGCGTCTCAAACGTATCGCGTGCGCTGTGTCCGATGGCAAGAATAAGTTTTTCACATTTTATCTCCTGTTTTTGTGAACTCTCCCTGTCTGTGACATTTACCGACACGATTTTCTGTGTTTCGTTTTCTTTTTCTGTGTTTATGCTGTCAAGCCTTACACCAAATCTTACCTCACCGCCAAGTCTCTCTATCTCTAATCTCATATTTTTTACTACATCAGCCAATTTGTCCGTTCCTATATGCGGCTTTTGAAGATAAAGTATTTCCTTCGGAGCACCAAACCTTACAAATGTCTCAAGCACTTTGCGGTTATATCCAAATCTGTCTTTTACCATCGTATTTAACTTTCCATCAGAAAAAGTTCCGGCGCCGCCCTCACCAAATGAGACATTGCATTCTGTGTCAAGTTCTCCCGTATTCCAAAACTTCTCAACAGTTTTTTTTCTGTTTTCAACATCAAGACCTCTTTCAATGA
>USLX01000106.1 GCA_900555665.1 uncultured Eubacteriales bacterium
TTCTAGTGTTTTCAAGGGTTCCCGAGCTTTTTTGCACCGTTCAGTAGGCACTAAAATAGAACGATGCTTCCCGTAACACGCCTAAAAGATCCGCTGGATTCTCACGCAGCCGGGCGCGTAAGGAACGCGGATTTCGGCATGCCCTGCGGTATGATGCAGGGCAAGTGATGTCGGTCACTTATCTCAAAATGAGGTCTCGTTTAGGTTGTGACCGCGGCTCACGGGGACGCCGCGCAGCTCTGGCCTTCGCGGGCCATCTTTCTCTGCCTGAATTTCAGCCTTTGGCAGGCTTCGCGGCGATTTCGCCCACCAGATCCTTCACAACCTCGCCCGCGATGATCAAACCGACCACCGGCGGCACAAAGGCCGTGGAGCCCGGAATGTCGCGCCGGTCGGTGCATTTGCGGGCCGTGCCGGGCGGGCAGATGCAGCGATTGCGGCAGCTAATGGCCGCATCCTCCACGGGCCGCAGCGGCTTTTCCTGCGAATAGACGACCTTAAGCTTTTTGATGCCGCGCTTGCGGCACTGCACGCGCATCACGCGCGCCAGCGGGCAGACGGACGTCTCATAGATGTCGGCCACGCGGAATGCCGTGGGATCGACCTTGTTGCCCGCGCCCATGGCGCAGATGATGGGCGTCCCGGCGGCCTTCGCCTGCTCGACGAGCGCCAGCTTGCCGGAGACGGTGTCGATCGCGTCCACAACATAGTCATATTGCGTAAAGTCAAACTGTTCTTTGGTTTCCGGCAGATAGAAGCACTTGTGCGTGGTGACCACGCAGTTCGGGTTGATGGCGTGGACGCGCTCGGCCGCAACGTCGACCTTATACTGCCCGACGGTGGTGCGCAGGGCCAGTAGCTGGCGGTTGATGTTCGTGAGGCAGACGCGGTCGTCATCGATGAGATCGAGCGCGCCGACACCCGAACGGGCCAGCGCCTCCACCGTGTATCCGCCGACGCCGCCGATGCCGAACACGGCCACGCGGGCGCCCGCCAGTTTTTCCATGGCCGCATGGCCAAGGAGCAGTTCCGTTCTTGAAAATTGATTGAGCATAGTTCCGTCCTAAATCACATAATTGTCCACTTGCGGCGTATTCATAAGGTCTGCGAGCGTAATGCCGGAAAAATACTCCTTCGTCACCCGGTAATATCCCTCCCAGACCGGAAGCGTCCGGCATTCGGCGGCGCGGGAGCATGGCGCGGCATCCGCCTGCAGACAGGACACGGGCGCCATATCGCCCTCGGCCACATGCAGAATATCCCAGAGGGTATAGTCCTCCGGCTCCCGTGTGAGACGGTAGCCGCCGCCAATGCCGTGTGTGCT
This sequence comes from uncultured Eubacteriales bacterium, assembly GCA_900555665.1. Lineage (GTDB taxonomy): Bacteria > Bacillota > Clostridia > Oscillospirales > Oscillospiraceae > CAG-170. Next base: position 1,325 of record USLX01000106.1, read on the forward strand.
GGCGATCAGCCCCGCAGCCTTCAGCGGCGGCAGAATGCGCTCAATGTACTTCAGGGAGATCTCCTGCCGCGCTGCAACCTCTTTCATGGGGATATAGCCGCCGCTCTCATGCTCCGCCAGATCCAGTAGGATGCGGATGGAATAGCGTCCCTTTGTGGAAATCATACGGTTCCTCCTGACGTCCGCCGCTGAGCGCGGCGGATGCGTTATTTCAGCCGCTTATCACACTTTGCGACAAGCCGGGTGCCGATGGATTGGAAGATTTGCACCAGCAGAATCAAAAATACCACGGCAAAGGCCATTACAAGATATTGATACCGGTAATAGCCATAGTTGATGGCAATCTTGCCGAGTCCGCCGCCGCCGATGATGCCGCTCATGGCCGAATAGCCAAGAATGGTGGTGACGGCGATGGTGGCGTTGGAGATGAGGGACGGGACGCTCTCCGGCAGCATCACGCGGCAGACAATCTGCATCGGCGAGGCCCCCATGCTCTGCGCTGTTTCAATGATGTTGGGATTCAGTTCCCGCAGGCTGGACTCGACCAGCCGCGCGATAAACGGGAACGACGCAATCACCAGCGGCACCACGGTCGCCGGCGTACCGACAACCGTGCCGACAATGAGCCGCGTGAGCGGGAAGACCAGGATCATCAAAATCAAAAACGGAATCGAGCGAAGCAGATTGATGATCACATTCAAAACGCTCAAAATCCACTGCGGAATGCGCAGAATGCGGTTGTGCTCTCCCGCCACGAGCAATACGCCCAGCGGCAGCCCGATCACCACCGCGAACAGCGTGGAGAGCAGTGTGACATAGATCGTCTCCCAGATCGCGAGCGGGAATTGGTGGATCAGAATGTCGAGCGCGTTTCTGAATGCCTCAGACTGGAAAAATTCAGACATGGCCGTCGACCTCCTCTACGAAAATATCGGGGATGCTGCGCAGATATTCCATGGCGCGGGCAAGCTCTGCCGCCCCGCCCGGAATGCCGAGCAGCATGTTGCCGTAGGCCTTCTCACCGATGCCCTTGGTTGCCGCGCCGAGAATACTCGCCGTAATGCCGCAGTCGATGGCCATCTGAGCGATGAGCGGTGTCTTGGTGGCTCTTGCGCCATTGAAAACGACGCGGAGCATCTTCCCTTCATCGAATTTTACCACTGGCTGCTCATATCCCTCCGGATAGACCAGCCGCTTGGCGGCCTTGGACTGCGGAGCCGCAAAGACCTCGCTGACCTTGCCCTCCTCGGCAACCGCGCCGCCGTCCAAAATGGCCACACGCGTGCAGATCTGCTCGACGACACTCATTTGGTGCGTAATGACGATGACCGTGATGCCGAGCCGGTCGTGGATGTCGCGGATGAGGCCGAGAATGGCCTGGGTGCTCTGCGGGTCGAGCGCACTGGTGGCCTCGTCGCAGAGCAGGATCTTCGGCTTTGTGGCCAGCGCGCGGGCGATGGCCACGCGCTGCTGCTGCCCGCCGGACAGCTGTGAGGGGTAGTTTTTCAGCTTATCCCCCAAGCCGACCAGGTCCAAAAGCTCCGCAGCGCGGTGCATCGCCTCGCTCCGCTTCATTCCCGCCAACTCCAGGGGGAAGGCGACGTTTCGCTGGCATGTCCGCTGCATCAGCAAATTAAAGCCCTGGAAGATCATCGTGATCTCACGCCGGGCCGCACGCAGCTCTGCCTCGCTGAGGGCTGCCATGTCGCGGCCGTCGATGAGGATTTTGCCGCCTGTGGGCCGCTCGAGCATGTTGATGCTGCGCACAAGCGTGCTCTTTCCCGCGCCGCTCATGCCGATGATGCCGTAGATCTCGCCGTCCGGGATGGTCAGCGACACATCGCGCAGCGCCTCGGTGACGCCGCCGGCCGTGGTAAACGTCTTGCTCAGGTGTTGTATCTCGATCATCTTGTTCCTCCGACAAACAGGAATAACGCTGTCAGACTTTCTCTGTCAGCGTTATCCCGAATCCAATCTTACTTCAGCGCATCCAGGCTGTTCTGCTTGCCGCCGTAGAGGCCCATCGGCTCCACATGCACGGTCAGCACAGAGACAAGATGCGTGCCGTTCTCGGCGTTAAAATCGTCCAGATACGGCTGATGCTGGAAATAGTTCGCGTCAATCTCGCCGCTGTCCACAACGTTGTTCGGCTGAACATAGTCGGTGAATTCCTTGATGTCCAATGTGATGTCCTTCGCAGCCAAAATCTCCTTTGCCACGGACAGGACCTCTGCATGCGGCGTGGGCGTGGCGGCGATGGTGATGGTGGTTCCGGCGAGGGCGTCATAGTCTACGGAATCGTCGTAGCCATTGCCCGGGTTCTCCACGACGCTGATAACTGCGCCGTCGTAGTTTTCAGCAATATAATTGGCAACTTGCTGGCTGGCAACGGCGGCCTTGAGCGCCTTGATCTTGTCGGTCTCTTCGTTGCCTTCCTTCACGACGAGAACGTTGCCATAGGCGGAGGCGGAGCCTTCAATGAGCAGAGAATCGGTCGTCGGGTTCAGCCCCGCGGGGATTGCGTAGTTGGAGTTGATGATGGCGTAGTCGACATCCTGCAGCACGTTCGGCACCTGTGCGGCCTCGACCTCTTTGAATTCAATGCCCTTCGGGTTTTCGGCGATGTCATTGACAGTCGCGGTGATGCCAGCGCCGTCTTTCAGCTTGATGTAGCCGTTTTCCTGCAGCAGGAGCAGCGCGCGCGCTTCGTTGGTTGCGTCATTCGGGACGGCGATGGTGATGCTGGAGGATTTGCTGCCGCAGGCGGTCAGCGCAGCAAGCAGGGTCAGGACGGCAAGCAGCAATGCGATCAATTTTTTCATGAGATTCAAAACCTTTCCGATTATAATATAGAATGTTATGAGATGGATTGTATCATGGAAACACAGACCGGGGAAGGGCACATTCGCCCGCCCTTCAGATTTGCCCGTACAAGGGCACTGAAATGCAGCATAGGGAAACCTCCTCAAAAAAATAACCGGGAAGCTCCGACGGAGCCTCCCGGAAAAACGCTCATGTCCTGGCCGCAGAAGCGGTCAGCCGGCGATTTCAGGAGAACGCATCGGAATGGACGCGGCAAAGCACACGCACATGCAGCGCATGTCCATCGGCATCATCATCGCGGTGACAGTACGGGTCATGGGGCGTTCTCCTTCCACAAAATCTCTACCTTTACGGTAGGTTGGTCATATGATAGCGCCGCGCGCGCGGTTTGTCAAGCTTTTTTTCAAAATCGTGGCAAAAATTCTTTTTCGCGCCAAACGGAAAAATATGCTTGACAAACGCCGCTTCATCGCCTATAATAATTCTCGCAAACTGCGTTGGACAGTTAGCTCAGCTGGTATGAGCACATGCTTGACGTGCATGGGGTCACAGG
>USLX01000107.1 GCA_900555665.1 uncultured Eubacteriales bacterium
GTCCTGCATCGAGAGGTAGAACTGCGTCTGGCCGGGGTCGCCCTGACGGCCGGCACGGCCGCGGAGCTGGTTGTCGATGCGGCGGGACTCGTGGCGCTCGGTGCCGATGATATAGAGGCCGCCGGCCTTGCGGACGAGATCTGCCTCGCGGTCGACCTCGGCCTTGTGGGCTTTGTAAGCCTCATTGTAGGCCGCGCGGGCGGCGAGAATTTCGGGATCATCCGTCTCGGCAAAGGAATTGGACTCGGCGATGAGCTCGTCGGAGAGCCCTTGCTTGCGAAGATCGCTCTTGGCCATAAACTCGGCGTTGCCGCCGAGCATGATGTCGGTGCCGCGGCCGGCCATATTCGTCGCGATGGTGACGGCGCCGAGGTGGCCTGCCTGCGCGACGATCTCGGCTTCTTTTTCGTGGTGCTTGGCGTTGAGGACGTTGTGCGGGATGCCCTCGCGCTTTAAAAGCTGGCTTAAAAGCTCGGACTTTTCGATGGAGATCGTGCCGACCAGGACGGGCTGGCCCTTGGCGTGACATTCCTTGATCTGGCGGATGACCGCGCGGAACTTGCCCGGCTCGGTCTTGTAGACGATGTCGGGGTTGTCGATGCGGATGACGGGTTTATTGGTCGGAATCTCGACGACGTCGAGATTGTAGATGCCGGAGAATTCCTCTTCCTCGGTCAGGGCCGTGCCGGTCATGCCGGAGAGCTTGGCATAGAGGCGGAAGAAGTTCTGGAAGGTGATGGTGGCAAGCGTCTTATTTTCGCTTGCGACCTTGACGCCCTCCTTGGCTTCGATGGCCTGATGGAGGCCCTCGTTATAGCGGCGGCCATACATCAGGCGACCGGTGAATTCGTCGACGATGATGACCTGGCCGTCTTTGACGACATAGTCGATGTCGCGCTTCATGAGGCCGCGGGCCCGCATGGCCTGGTTGATGTGATGGCTGAGGGTGGAATTTTCCACGTCGGCGAGGTTTTCTACGCCGAAAAATTCCTCGGCCTTGGCGATGCCCTGCTGCGTGAGGCTGACGGTGCGCTCTTTTTCGTCGACGATGTAGTCGCAGTCGAACTGGTCCTGCAGTTCCTTGTCGTCGGTCGTGGAGAAGACCTGCTTTTTCAGGCGGGCGACGAAGTAGTCGGCCATCTCGTAGAGCTTGGACGATTCTTCACCCTTGCCGGAGATGATGAGCGGCGTTCTGGCCTCGTCGATGAGGATGGAGTCGACCTCGTCGACGATGACGAAGTTGTGACCGCGCTGGACCATCTCCTGCTTGTAGATGGCCATATTGTCGCGGAGGTAGTCGAAGCCAAATTCGTTGTTCGTGCCGTAGGTGATGTCGGCGGCGTAGGACGCGCGGCGCTCGGCAGGGGTCTTCTCGTGGATGATGAGGCCGACGGTCAGGCCGAGGAAGCGATAGACCTTGCCCATCCACTCGGAGTCGCGCTTGGCAAGGTAGTCGTTGACGGTGACGATGTGGACGCCCTCGCCGGTGAGGGCGTTGAGGTAGGCCGGGAGGATGGCGACGAGGGTTTTGCCCTCGCCGGTCTTCATCTCGGCAATGCGGCCCTGATGGAGCACGATGCCGCCGACGACCTGCACACGGTAGGGGCGCATGCCGAGCACGCGGTCGGCCGCCTCACGGACGGTGGCGAAGGCCTCGGGCAGGAGCTGGTCAAGGGTCTCGCCGGCGGCGAGGCGGTCTTTGAATTCCTGCGTTTTGGCACGGAGATCCTCGTCGGAGAGGGCGCGGTAATCGTCCTCCAGGGCCATGACGGCGTCGACCAGCGGCGCGAGCTTTTTGACCTCACGCTCGGAGCGGGTGCCGAAGAGTTTTGTAAATAATCCCATATTGCAACCTTTCTGCGCGGCGGGGCCGCGCGGTGGGTGAATTTCAATCTTCGTAGCATTATACCACAGCGCCCCTCATAAAAAAAGAAGAAATTGTGAATTTCTCCGGTGGATGCGTGCTTGCTTTCAGGGGCAGATACTGATAAAATAGCGGCGAAGAACGACAGAGGTGATCGTATGGAAAAACGGCTGCTGGCTTTGGATGTGGATGGAACGCTGACAAACCGGTCCAATCAGGTTACGGATGCGACGGTTGCGGCGCTGCGGCGCGCGGCGGACGCGGGAATTTTGGTGGCACTGAATACGGGACGGGATTGGAGCGAGGCCAGACCGGTTTTGGAGAGAATTCCGGAGATTCGGTATTTGATGGGCTGCACGGGCGCGTATTTGATGGATGTGCAGACGCGGGAGCGGCTGGTGGAGCATCCGCTGAAGTTGGAGCTGGCGCGGCAGGCGTATGCGGCGGTGGCGGAATATGACGCGATCATCAGCTTGTATATGGACGATGAGGTCTACAGCGAGGAGCGGTATCTGCGGGAGTTTACGCGGTTTTATCCTGAGGCGCTGGGGAGCGTGGTGCTGGCCCACCGGAGCGTGGAGAGCCTTGGCGCGGTGCTGGCGGCGCGGACGGCAGATGTGGATAAGTATTATCTGATCTTTGCCGATCCGGATGAGCGCCGGGAGGCGATGGAACGGGTGAAGCGGCTGCCGGTGTTTGCGACGGCGGCGGCCTTTTTGGATATGGAAATTATGGCGCGGGAGGCGAACAAGGGCGGCATTCTGCTCGAGTGCGCGGAGATGCTCGGCGTGGATCCGGCACGGACTGTGGCGGTCGGCGACAGCGAGAACGACGTCGAGATGCTGCAGACGGCGGGGATCAGCGTGGCCATGGGCAACGCAAAACCGAAGGTGCAGGCTGCGGCGGGGCTGGTTGCCCCGGACAATGAGCACGACGGCGTGGCCTGGGTCGTGGAGCAGATGCTGCAGGGGGCGCTTTGAGATGGGCGTACAGGATCTGACACTGAAGATGGCGCTGATCGTGGCCGTGGGCGTGTTTTTTGCCTCGTTCATGGACGCCATTGCGGGCGGAGGCGGAATCATCTCCGTGCCGACGTATCTGCTGGCGGGGCTGCCGGCGCATTATGCGCTGGGCACGAACAAGCTTTCGGCTGGCCTTGGGTCACTGGCCTCGACGGGGCGGTACATCAAAAACGGGTATGTGGACTGGAAGCTCGGGATCCCGGGGATCGCGGCGTCGCTGATTGGGTCGCATTTCGGGACGAGACTGCAGCTGATGGTGCCGGAAAAATACCTGCAATACTTATTGCTGCTCGTGCTGCCGGTGGTGGCGTTCGTGGTGCTGCGGCAGCGGGAGCTGCCGGAGGAGCGCGGACAGATCGGGGCAAAGGCGCAGATGGCGATTGTGTGCGCGGCATCGTTTGTCATCGGCGCGTATGACGGATTTTACGGGCCGGGGAGCGGGACATTTTTCCTGTTGGTGTTCTGCAACCTCGCGAAGATGGACGTCCGGACGGCGAGCGGGAATGTGAAGCTTGTCAACCTGGCCTCCAACATCGGCTCGCTGATCACAAGTCTGATGAGCGGGAAGGTGTTTCTTGCGCTGGGGCTGATCGGGACGGTCACAAGCTTTGCCGGGCATTTTCTCGGCGCGGGGCTGGCAATCAAAAACGGCTCGAAGATCGTAAAGCCGACAGTTATCATTGTACTCATCCTGCTGGCTGTGAAGGTCGTGCAGGGGCTCATTACGGGGTCAAATTGAGATCAGAAAAAGGAGAACGGGCTTATGAAGAAGACCATTGGCATTCTCGGCGGCATGGGGCCGCTGGCGACGGCAGATCTGTTTCGCAAGATCACGATGTTGACGAAGGCGGGATGCGACAACGACCATGTGCGGGTGTACATCGATTCGAACAGCGCCATTCCGGACCGGACGGCGGCCATTTTGTCGGGCGGGAAGGATCCGGTGCCGGAGATGAGCTCCGCACTGCGGCATCTGGAGGCCTGCGGAGCGGACTGCATCATCATGCCGTGCAACACGGCGCACTATTTCCTGCCGCAGCTGCAGGCGAAGACCGAGACACCGTTCCTCAGCATGCTGGCTGCCACGGCGAAGACCTGTGCGGCAAAGTTCCCTGGAAAGACGGCGGCCATTCTGGCCACGAAGGGGACGCTGGCAACCGGGATCTATGGACGGGCGCTGGAGGATGAGCAGGTTCAGTTTCTGGTGCCGGAGGCGGCGGAGCAGGATGTTTTGATGCACCTGATCTACGATGTTGTCAAGGCGTCGAGGCCACTGGCACCGGAGGAGGAGACGTGGCGCGCACTGCTGGACGGACTGCGGGCGCGCGGGGCGGATTATTTCATCCTCGGGTGCACGGAGCTGCCCATCGTGGCCGATTCGCTGCCGGTGGCAGGGCCATTTGTCGATCCGACGGCGGAGCTGGCGAAGGCGGCCATCCGTTTCTGCGGCTGCGAAACGCTGGAAGACTGAACAATACTCCGGACAGGACAAAACGACGAGCCGGGCGGCATAGGCCGCCCGGCATTTTTGCACTTTTTCACTTTAAATTTGTGCAGTGTGCTGAATGAAGCTGAAAAAATCAATTGGCAATTTGTTAAAATATCTGAACAGAATTTTGGAAAACCTTAACAAAAAATAGGCAAAACTGAAAAATTTCTTTACAGAACATTAACGCCTTGGTATAATGAAACTGCCCGGAGCGTGAGAAACTCCCGGTCAATCTTTTTAGAGG
>USLX01000108.1 GCA_900555665.1 uncultured Eubacteriales bacterium
TTTTTTCCTGCTGAGAACCCCCGGCGGCGTCCGTTCGAACGCCGCCGGGGTTTCAGCTTTTTACAAATTACTGCCCGTCTCTATGGCTTTGCTGCTTTTCCCCCCGTCTCTGCATCGCGGAGCCGGTCGAGGCGTTTGTTGCGGAAATAGACGATAAGATTCAGGCTGACCGCAAAGAGATTGAAAAAGTAGACGATCAGAACATAGTTGATCTTGTGTGAAATCAGTTTGCCGGTGATGCCGCAGATATAGCCGAACACAATCAGCAAAATGAACGGCAGGCTCATGCCGCGCGTCGTTCTGGCGCGAATGTTGTGCACAACTGAGAGCGGCCAGGAAAATCCGAAACAGATGAGCATCATGGTTTCCAGAATGTTTGACATGGTAGTTTCCTCCTATTTTGCGCCAACAAACGCGATTGTCCCGAAACATTGTACGTCATTCGCTCTGGGAAAGCAAATGCCCTTTTTCAAATATGGGCACCCGGTTTTTATATGTGGTTTACAAACGGGGCGGAAACGGATATAATAGAAACTCAGATCAAACGAAAGGACGGGACTGCGTATGGGTCTGCCGGCAAAACTGGTTCGCGCGCAGCTGCATATTCTAAAGCCCATTGCGGCGAATCTTTCGCTTGAGGCCACCCGGAAGGGGCAGGACAAGCTGGGCGAGATCATGGAGGCCATCCACCGGCGCGACGTTTTTGTGCGTGATCACGACTTTGGCCGTTTCCAGGGCGCCTGGCTCATGCCGAAGGACGAACGACGGCAGGGCGTCATCTTATATCTGCACGGCGGTGGCTACACCTGCGGCAGTCTGGAATATGCCAAGGGCTTTGCCGCGACTTTGGCTGACGAGTGTGGCGTGCGCGTATTCTGCGCGGCCTACCGCCTCGCGCCGGAGCATCGCTATCCGGCGGCGCTGGACGATGCGCTGGAGGCGTATGAATACCTTCTGAAAAAGGGTTACCCTGCCGGACAGATTTTGCTTTGCGGCGAGAGCGCGGGCGGCGGTCTGATCTATGCGCTGACGCTGAAGCTGCGCGAAACGCACCTGCCGCTTCCGTGCGGGCTGATCGCCATCTCCCCGTGGAGCGATCTGACGCAGTCCGGCGAAACTTACGTCACAAACCACGACGCCGACCCCTCCATGACCAAGGAGTTGCTCGACTTTTACGCAAAATGCTATACCGATACGCCCGAGAGTCCCTACTGCTCGCCGCTGTTCGGCGACTTGCGCGGCTTCCCGCCGTCGCTGCTCTTTGTCGGCGGGGACGAGGTCATGCTGGACGACACGCGCCGACTGCACGATGCGCTGAAAAAGGCCGGCTGCCAGAGCCAGATGGTCGTCGCGCCGGAGCGCTGGCACGCCTATGTGCTCTACTACCTCAGCGAAAACATGTCGGATTTCGACACGATCAACACCTTCCTTACCAAGGTGCTCTCCCCGGCAAAAAAGCTCCGCTGGATGCGCCTTGACAACGCGGCGAAGATTTACCCCGCGGCCAAGCGCCGTGGTTGGACGAACTATTTCCGCCTCTCCGCCACACTGACGGAGCCAGTGGACAGGGCGGTGCTTGCGGCGGCACTGGATGTGACGGTGCGCCGCTTTCCGTCAATTGCAGTGCGGCTGCGCCGGGGAGCCTTCTGGTATTACCTCGAGCAGGTCCCGAAAGCGCCGCCCATTGAGGAGGAACGGAGCTACCCGCTGGTGCATGTGCCGTTTGATGATGTGCGAAAATGCGCCTTCCGCGTGCTGGTCTATCAAAAGCGCATCGCCGTGGAATTCTTCCATGCCGTGACGGACGGCACGGGCGGCCTCATCTTTCTGAAGACGCTTGTGGCCGAATACCTCTGCCAGAAATACGGAATCAGCATCCCCGCCGGACAGGGCGTGCTCGGCCGTCTGGAGGATCCAGACGAGGAGGAGCTGGAGGACAGCTTCCTGCGCTATGCCGGGCAGATCCACGCCAGCCGCAAGGAGGCCACGGCCTATCAGCTCTCCGGCACAATGGAGAGTGACGGCTTTTTGAATCTGACCACGCTCATGGTGCCCGTTGATGCCGTCCGAACCTGCGCGAAGGCACACAGTGTCAGCGTCACAGAGCTTCTGGGCGCGGCCATGATGAAGGCCATCTGCGAAATTCAGTCCGAACAGACGCCCCGGCGGCACCAGAAGCCCGTGAAGGTGCTCCTGCCGGTCAATCTGCGCAAGATGTTCCCCAGCCGGACGCTGCGCAATTTTGCCTCCTATGTGACACCGGAGGTAGATCCCCGTCTGGGCGAATATACCTTTGACGAGCTCTGCCGCGTGGTACATTACCGGATGGGACTGGAAAACGACCCGCGCATGATGGCCGCAAAAATCGCTACAAACGTCGCCAGCGAACGCTCGCCGGTGCTGCGCGTGATGCCGCTGTTCATCAAAAATCTTGCCATGAAGATCGTCTTCGACATGGTCGGTGAGATCAAGTCCTGTCTGTGCCTGTCCAACCTTGGGCGTGTCGAGCTTCCGGAGGCCATGGCCCCATATGTCGAGCGGATGGATTTTGTCATCGGCGTCCCCGCACGGGCGCATTATAACTGCGGCGTTGTGTCCTGGAAGGATACGATGTACGTCAATTTTATCCGCAACACGCGCGAGCCGGAGCTGGAGGCTCATTTCTACCGCGTGCTGCACCAGCTGGGCCTGCCCGTCAAGGCAGAAAGCAACCAGCGCTGGTGAGAAGGGAGCGTGTCTATGTACTGTGTCAAATGCGGCGTGGAACTCGCCGATAGCGAAAAAAAATGTCCCCTCTGCGGGACGCCCGTCTTCCATCCGGATATTCCGCGGAGCCTTGCCGATCCGCCCTATCCGCCTGCCCGTCGGATCCGGCGTGAGGACGTCAACCGTTCCGGCATTCTCTTTGTCCTGACGGTTGCGGCGCTCCTGCCCGCCATCCTGGCCCTGCTCTGCGACTGGCGCATCAACGGAACCATCGTCTGGTCGGGCTATGCGGCGGGCGCAGTTGCGCTGCTCTATATCATAATCCTCCTGCCGATGTGGTTCCGGCACCCGAACCCGGTCATCTTCGTGCCGGTGGATTTTGCCGCAATCGGGCTCTATCTGCTCTATATCGATTTTGCCACCGGTGGACACTGGTTTTTGACCTTTGCCTTCCCTGTGACCGGGGCCATCGGCCTTCTGGTGACGGCGGTCGTCGTGCTCACGCGCTATCTCCATAGCGGCTGGCTCTACATTTATGGCGGCGCCTTCATCCTCGCGGGCGGCCTTGGCGTGCTGGTTGAGTTTTTGATCAACCTGACCTTCCAGATCCATGAGACATTTTTCTGGTCGTTCTATCCGATGGCCGCCGGCGTGATCATCGGCCTGATGCTCATTATCATCGCCATCTGCAAGCCCCTGCGCGAATCGCTGCAGCGAAAATTCTTCCTCTGATCTTCCGCCCCGCCAAAGCCTTGGCGGGGCAATTTTTTCGCGCAGCCCCGGGCGGCGGCGCACGGCGGAAAAGTCTTGGTCACACCGTCAAACGCCCGCTTGTGCCCAAAGCTCCGCACCGGTCAGGGCATCCAAAAGCAGTGATCCCACTGTGACCGCATCTTCAATTGTCAGATAATGCGGCGCACTCTCATCCAAAAGCAGCCGCCCCGAAGCTGGAAGCTCCTCATCCGCGTACCAGATTTTCAAAAACAGCGGGTAACGAGGCGCAAATGAAATGCGCGCGCAAAAGTCGGCGTTCGAAGGCAAAAGCTCTGCACCGAGGGCCAACGCCCGCTGTCTTAGCGCCTCCGGCGGCAGCACACCAAGATCTCTCCGAATCACCAGTTCCGCATTCCGGTCAAATCCGGCGCCGCGAATCAGCCCGTCCGGATAGTCGGCGAAAGAAATCAGCCGCCCGGTCAGCGCAGCACCATCCGCAAGATCCAGGTAATGCAGCAGGGTCAAGGCATGCCAATCGCCAATTTCTGGCGAGAATTGACATGCTTCTAAACAAATCGACACAGTTTGCCCAAATGATTGCAGCAAAATCGCCCCGTCGGAAGCCATCTGGCATTCCGGGGAGGAGGACACAGGTTTGCCCGTTCCCTGCAGGCGATTCATGCCGAAAGCGGCGCCGGATTTCGCTGCAATTTCGCGCACATCACGCCCGGCCAACCTGGAACGCGCGACCTTCCGCATCTCAAAAAATTGACGGTTCTCAGTTGTCAACAATATCGCCCCAATCAGAGATGACTTTTGATGCAAAGCATAAAAAAGTCGTTGCGAACTTGCGCAGTCCGCGACGATGATGTGTTTTCACGACACTATAGATGAACGTCGAGATTTACGTCGTCAGAAAGGAAGAAAGTGTGAAAGGAACCCATCAGGGGGTTCTTTCGCGTTCCATTCCCGCCCGCAGGCGACGGCCTGCGGAGCAGACCGCTTTCGCACCAATAAAAAAAGACACGACAAAGCGTGTCTTTTTTTATTGGTGCGAGAGATGAGACTTGAACTCACACGACGGTTGCCACACGCACCTCAAA
>USLX01000109.1 GCA_900555665.1 uncultured Eubacteriales bacterium
AAGTTTGAAAAACTGGACGGGCAGCGGGGCAAAAAGACTTTTTTGACACGCTGACAGCCGCCCGCTCTCGAAAAGAGAGTGGGCGGCTGTTTTTATTGGCTTCGGAAACCACCGGCTAGGCCGGTGGAGGTAGCCCGCAAAAAAGCTTTTGCCTTCGAGCACCGAGCGAAGCGGGCCGGGAAGGAGAATCCAACAAATTCGGATGCACTCGATAAAAACGGCTGATGCCCGTTTACGGGCGGCGGAGCATTGGATGCAAGGGAAGATCATACAGTGCCTCTTGATGCCGGCCGGTAAAAAGCCCTTCCAGGGCCTATCCAAGCCGCCGGATTAGCCGGCGGTCGTGACGGGCAGGGCCGCGCTGCTTGCGCCTGGAGGTTGCTGCTGCTCGCCGTGGGAGGTGATCGGCGCGGCCCAGATGCGGTAGGGGCGCCGGCGCTGTGCAGGAGATTGAACGCTGCGAAGAGCAGCACGGCCTCGCTGAGGTTGAAGAGAATGTGCACTATGCCGGTGCGCTTGGCGTCGGCCTTCGCGCCGATGGAGCAGACGATGGCCGTCGTGATGCAGTCGCCGAGGCAGATGCCGATGAGGAGGGGATAGATGGAGCCGAAGGTCAGCTGGCCCGTGATGGAAAGGGCCTGCAGGATGCCGATGGTTGCCGAGGAGCTCTGGATGACGGCTGTGACGCAGAGGCCGGAGATGCTGGGCATCTGGATGTCGAGAATGGCGATGTCGGGCCGCTCCTGCTCGATGAGGCGCTTGGCCTCGAGGCCGTCGCTGGCAGTGCCGACAATCTGCATGCCGTGCTGCTCCCAGTCGATACATTCTATGACACAATCCCGGGTGCTTTTTTCGTCGCAATCACAAGCCTAAGCATGACTGCCACTCCTTTCTGCGTTGGTCGTGGGAGATGCGGGCGGCGCGGTGTCCTCCGGGGTGAGGAAGACGAGCGGCGTCTCGATGTAGACGCCCGCGCCGCCGGTGGGGTTATTGAAGAAGCGGAATTGATAATCGTGGTGGTACATCAGGTCGAGCCGCTGGTCGATGCTGCGCAGGGCATAGCGGCTGCCGGATTTTGTGGTATTGCCCTCGGGCGTCCGGCAGGGGAGGAGGGCCTGCGGAATCCTGAGGATTTCATCGAGCGCTCGGAAAACTATGCCTTCGACGGCACCATCATGGCTTATGGCCTGTCGAACTACTTCCGGGTGAACGGCGACGCGAAGCGTGCCGACGAGATGCTGAACAAGCTTCTCTCTGTGGAGGACACGGAGCTTTGGGCCTACTTCGGCTATCTGGCGACGGTCGCGGAAATGAAAATGCGGAAAAAGTAATATAAAAATGACGCTGCAAAGCAGCGTCATTTTTTGTGCCGGTGGCGTGGGTGCATGGGATCTGCGGCGGGCGGAAGCTGGGCGGCGGAAGGCATGTGAGACGGAAGCGGAGATTTGAAGGAGCGAGGACGGGAAGGAGAGTAATTTGGGTGTGGATGGCCGATATTCAGGGCAGCTTGGCGTGGGGCGGAAAGGCAGGGAGCGGCGTTTGGAGGCCGGGGCGAAAAGACTTTATACTGATATTCAATTAAAAACTTTCATTCATGGAATGGAAGTTTTTAATATGAAGATCATTATGAGACGAGATTCCGTGATTTTATCAAAATCACGGAATCGGTTACGCCAAAGGCGGAACCTTTCTGATGAAAGAATTTAATCAGAAAATAGTATTAAAATACAGGAAAGCCTCCGGCAAGGCCGGAGGCTTTGGGTTTTGGCGGGGAATGGATTAGAACGGCAGCTCTACGAAGAAGGTGTTCCAGCCGTCGGCGCTCTGGCACCAGATCTTTCCGTGGTGCGCGGAGACGATGGACTGCGCGATGGAAAGACCGAGGCCGAAGCTGCCGTCGCGGCTGCGGGCGTCGTCGAGACGGTAGAAGCGCTTGAAGATGTTTTGGCAATCCGCTTCGGAGAGGGGCGCACCGGTATCGGCCACGGCCAGGCGGGCATGGCGCCCATGGGTGCTGAGCGTGACGCGGACGCTGCCGGGGGCGTCGGCGTATTTCTGCGCGTTGTCGAGCAGAATCTCCACCGCCTGACGGAGCTGCGCGGCGTCGCCGGGGACGTTCAGATCCGGGGTAATGTCAGTTTCTAATGTGAGCTCCTGCTCAAAGAACACGGCCTCGAAGGGGAGCACGGCGTCGGAGACGAGCTTGCTCAGGTTGACCGGCGTGTGGGCGGCGGCCTTCTGGCCCTGATCGATGCGGGCAAGATTCAGAAGGCTTTCGACCAGACCGCGCATCTGGTGGGCCATGGTGAGAATGTTGGCCGAAAACTGCGCTTTGGCTTCCGGTGTGTAGTCGGGGCTTTCGAGCAGCTCGGCGTTTGTGGTGATGACGGTGAGCGGCGTTTTGAGCTCGTGGGAGGCGTCGGCGACGAACTGCTTTTGCTGCTGCCAGGCCGTCTCCACCGGGCGGACCATTCTTCGGGCAAGCAGGATGCTCACGCCGAAGAGCAGAAGCAGGCAGCCGGCGCCGAGGAGGAGACTGGTGCGCAGAAGGTTGTGCAGCGTGGCCTGTTCGCTGGTGGTATCGACAAAGACCAGGCGCTGGCCGTCCTGCGTGACATAGCGCCCGTAGCGCAGGTGATATTGCGGAATGACGCCCTGCATGTCGGTGGAGGAATAGGTGACATCGATGAGCTGCTGCAGAAAGTCCTTGTCCGAAAGGTCGTAATAGCCGCCGTTGGTCGCGAGAATTTCGCCGTATTTGTTCACCTGGAGCATGCAATAGGGGAGCTTGACGCGCCCGGAGACTTCGTCGAGCCGGGCCAGCTGGAAGGGGCTGGCGGCGAGGGAGTCCATCATGTCACGGCTTTGCTTGACGAGGCTTTGCTGTGTGAAATAGTAGATGAGGCCGAAGACACAGCCGAGAAGCAGCGTCAGGAGGGCCATGATGATGGCGATAAACTGTCTGCGGAGCCGTTTTAACATGCGTCCGACACCTCCAGATGATAGCCGAGGCGGCGCACGGCCTCAATGCGGAGATTGGAGCCGATGGAGGCCAGCTTTTTCCGCAGGAAGCCGACGTAGACCTCGACGTGGTTTTCCACCGCATTGGACTCAAAGCCCCAGACGCGGGCGAGAAGTACCTCTTTGGAGAGGTTGTTGCCCTTGGACTGGAGCAGGAAGCGCATGATGTCGAATTCCTTGGCGGACAGGCGGACGCTCTCGGCGCCGCAGAGCAGCATGCCGGAGGCGAGGTCGAGCGCAGTATTGCCGTAGCGCAGCTCATCCACCTGGTTGCCCTGGCGGCGAAGGAGGGCATTGATGCAGGCGAGCAGCTCGCGCGTGTCAAACGGCTTTGTGAGATAATAGTCGGCCCCGGCGTTGAGGCCCTCGATGCGATCTTCCAGCTCCCCCTTGGCTGTGAGCATGAGGATCGGCGTGGCGCAGCGCTCGGCGCGCACCTGCCGGGCCAGGTCGTAGCCGTTGAGCTTGGGCATCATAACGTCCAGAATCAGAAGATCGTAGATGCCGGTTTCGGCGTAGTCACGTCCGGTTTCTCCGTCGTAGGCGACCTCGACGGAGAAGCCCTTTTTCTCAAGCAGGGTTTTTAAGGAATTGGCGAGGAGCACCTCGTCCTCCACGATCAGAATTTTCATCCGCTGCACCTCCTGGGCGTTTCTTTCTGTATTTTCTTTCATTATAATACAGTTGGATGCTGAAATAAAGCTGAAAATAAACTTTTTTGGACGCGATTTTTTCAGGAAGGCTTCAGGAAGGTGCGCTATGATAGGCCTACGAACACGCGAAAGGAGCGGAAGATGTGGACTATCGCCATGAATGGAAGATTGCACTGGCGCCGGGAGATCTGGCTGTGCTGCGGCAGAGACTGCAGACGGTGATGCAGCCGGATGTGCATGCGGTGGATGGCCGGTACGGCATCCGGAGCCTCTATTTCGACACGCCGGAAGATCGGGCGCTGCGGGAAAAGCTGGACGGCGTGAGCCGGCGGGAGAAGTTTCGGATTCGCTATTATAACGGCGACAGGAGCTTCATCCAGCTGGAGAAAAAGTGCAAGTGCGCGGGGCTCGGACGGAAAGAGCAGACGCAGCTGAGCGAGGCGCAGGCGCGCAGCATCGCGGCGGGGCGCTTTGACGCGGTGGAGGCCGGAGCGGATGCGCTGCTCGGCGAATTTTGCCGGAAGGCGCGGGCGAGACGTCCGGCTGGATCTGGCTGGGCGTGAGCGCAGGGGTGCTGCTGGCGGCGCTCGGGGTTGCCTTCTGCTATAAAAAACGAGTTTGAAGGGCTAGGGACCGGCAGAATTGCCGGCCCCTACGTTTTGGTTGTACCAAAGACAACCCCCGGCTATGCCGGGGGTAAAAAAATAGCTT
>USLX01000110.1 GCA_900555665.1 uncultured Eubacteriales bacterium
TCTGGTAGAGCATCGCGTTGCAGATCGCGGCGGCGACATTGCTGCCGCCCTTGCGTCCGCGCGCGACGATATAGGGTGCGCGGCAGTTTGCGATGATGAGCTCCTTGCTCTCCACAACGTTGACAAAGCCGACCGGTACGCCGATGATGAGCGCCGGGTGCAGCTTGTCCGCCTCCATCAGCGTCTCCAGCGAGACAAGAGCCGTCGGCGCGTTGCCGATGGCGAAAATGCAGGGCTTGGGGAGCTGTGCGGCGCGCTCCATCGAGACGATGGCGCGGGTGACGCCGCGCGCTTTCGCCTCCGCAGCGACGTCCGGATCGGACATGAAGCAGTGGACCTCCCCGCCGAGAGAGGCCAGAATCGTCTTGTTGATGCCGGACTTCGCCATCTGGGTATCGGTGACAATATCGCAGCCGGCGCGCAGCGCCTCAATGCCCTTCGTGACCGCATGGTCGGAAAAGACGAGATTGTCGGCATAGTCGAAGTCGGCAGTCGTGTGGATGGCGCGCTTGATGACGAGCTCGTTTTCGGGGTCGAGCCTGCGCTCGCCCAGCAGCTCGGTGATGATCTCAAAGCTGCGGCGCTCAATGTCCATGGGTTTGATCTGTTCCAGCATGGTGTTTCCCCTTTCGGCATGCGTCCAGAAAGCGGACAGCAAAGGATGGGTTCGCGTAAAAATGGAAATGCGGATAGCCCGCGTAGAGGGTGTCCGTGGCGAAGACGCACGGCCAGCTGCGGCCGGAGGGCTTCGCCGCCGTGTAGGCATCGCCGGTCTGCGCCGCGTCCCAGTGGTGGAATTCGTGCGCGGGGATCGACTCTCCCGCGCGGCAGAGCAGGTTGTCCCGCCTGGCCGTCAACGTGACATAGCCGAAGCGTGTAAGCCGCCCAGCGTCAAAGCAGCGGCCCGGAAGCAGGCCCACCATCGGCCAGTCGCCAATGGCTTCTGTCAGGTACATAAAACCGCCGCACTCGGCGATGCAGGGCACCCCCGCCTCCAGCGCGGCACGGACGCTGCCCCGCATGGCACGATTTTCGCTCAGCTGCGCGGCATAGAGCTCCGGATAGCCGCCGCCAAAGTAGATCCCGTCCAACCCCTCCGGCAGTGTGCGATCCGAGAGCGGAGAAAACGGCACAAGCTCCGCACCGAGCGCCTGGAGCAGGCCGAGGCTGTCTTCGTAGTAAAAGCAGAAGGCACGGTCGCGCGCAACGCCGATGCGCACCGGCGCGCCGGGGGCCGGGAGCTCCAGCGGCGTGACGTCCAGCGCGGGCGCTTCGCGCGCGAGGGTGAGCAGCGCGTCCAGCTCAAGCGTCTTCTCGGCCTCCGCGGCCAGGCGCTGCAGCGTTTCGCGTAAATCCGTGACCTCCGCCGCCGTTACAAGGCCGAGATGGCGGCTTTTCAGCGTGCAGTCCGGCAAATTCGGCAAAAAACCGCAGGCCTTGACGCCGTACCGGGATTCCAATTCCCGTGCCAGCGGCGCGTAGGTCATCGCGGTACAGCCGTTGAGGATCACGCCGCGGATGCGGCTGTCCGGCTGAAAGTTTAAAAATCCCTGCACCGCGGCCAGCACGGAGAGCGCCGCGCCGCGCGCGTTCACGACCAGCACGACCGGCGAGTCCGTCTTCTGCGCAAGCTCCCAGGTACTGGCGCGCGTGGTGGTGAGGCCGAGGCCGTCGTAATAGCCCATGACGCCCTCCATGACCGTGACATCACAGCCGGAGGCGTTTTGCGCAAGGAGAAACCGGAGTGTACAATCCTCAAAGAAAAAAGGATCAAGATTCGCGCTTTTGGCCCCGATGATGCGGCTGTGGAACATCGGATCGATATAATCGGGGCCGCATTTGGCAGCGGCGACCGAGAGGCCGCGGTTGACCAGTGCCTGCAGCACGGCGCAGGTGACGGTGGTCTTGCCGCAGCCGCTGTTGGTTCCCGCAAGGAGCAGGCGCGGACAGGACGTTTGCATAAGCTCACTCCGATCGGACAAGGATGGTGGCAAAATAGCTGACGGACTCCGGAAGCTCCCGCAGATCCCGGCAGACCTGCTCGCTTGGAAGGCCGCAGTCGGCAACGAGGGCCGCATGAGAAAGAAGTCCGGCGCGCGTGAGCGCATCGACCGTCTCGCGGATGGCGGCGCCGGATTTCATGAGGACTTTCGTGCCCGGAAGGGCCAGCGCGGCGTCCAGATCGCAGCTTGCCGGAAGGATGTGGAGCGGCTGCTCCATCTCGGTCAGGCTCCAGCCCAGGCGGGCGGCCACGGCGCTGACGCTCGTCACGCCCGGGAGCATCACGGCCGGGAACCCGTCCCGCTCAATCTCGGCAAAGATATAATATGCCGTGGCATAGAGCGCGACGTCACCGAGGTTGACCATCGCAACGTCCCTTCCCTGCCGCAGCTCGGCCTCAACAGCCTCCGCCGCAGCGCGGTAGCCGGCCGCGCGGACGGCAGCCTCCCGCGACATCGTGAAGCGGAGGGGCAGGATGGTCTTTCCGTTTAAATCAGCCGCCCCGCGTGCAATCTCGAGGGCCAGCATCCGGCCCGAGGCCGTCTGCGGCGCGGCGATGACAGGAGTTTTCTCCAAGACGCGGACGGCCTGGAGCGTGAGCAGCTCCGGATCGCCGGGGCCGACGGACAGAGCGTAGAAGGTTCCGGTTTGTTCGTTCATTTGGCGCCTCCGGGGACAAATTCAAGAGAATCGAAGCAGGGATCATACTTCCCCGGCTCCATGTGGTAGAGCTTTGCGATATAGTCGGATGTGAAAATTTCGGCGGGCAGGCCGACGCGGTCGATCCGGTCGCCCGCGACGCAGACAACGGTGTCCGAGACGCGCGCGGCGAGATCCAGCTCGTGCAGAGACATGAGGACGGCGAGGTTTTCCTCGCGCACCATGCGCTTTAAGATCGTTAAAAGCTCCAGCTTATAGCGGATATCGAGAAAGCTCGTCGGTTCGTCGAGGACGATGAGCTCCGGCTCCTGACAGAGCGCGCGGGCAAGCAGGACGCGCTGGCGCTGGCCGTCGCTGACGGACTGGAAGGGGCGATCGGCAAAGTCCTGCGCGTCGGTCTGACGGAGGCTCTGCTCGACAATCCGCTTGTCTTCCGCGCTCAGGATGCCGAGGCGGCCGGTATAGGGATAGCGGCCGGTGCTGACCACGTCGCGGCAGGTCATAAGCTCGGGATCCATGCGGGCCGTCATCAAAATGGCCATGCGGCGGGCAATCTCCCCCCTGCTCCGGCTGCGCATGTCCGCGCCGTCCAGAAAGACCGCGCCGGAGATGGACGGGAGCTGGCCGACGATGGTTTTCAAAATTGTGGACTTGCCGGAGCCGTTCGGGCCGATGAGCGTGACGATCTTCCCGCGCTGCACCGAAAGGGCGACCGAGGCAATCAGGGCCTTGCCGCCATAGCCGACAGAAAGGGCATCGGTCTGCAGATAGGCCATCACTGCGCCTCCTTTTTGTGGAGCATCATATAGATGACGATCGGCGCGCCGAAAACGGCCGTGACCGAGCTGATGCTGACCTCGGTGGGTGCGAAGGCCGTGCGCGCGATGAGATCGCAGAGCAAACAGAACACACCGCCGCCGAGGAAGGAGGCGGGAATCATGACCAGCGGCTCGGCGGAGCGGAACAGGGACTTCATCAGGTGCGGCACGGCGATGCCGACAAAGGAAATCGGCCCGGCAAAGGCCGTGACGCAGGCGGAGAGCACGCTGGAGAGCAGAATCAGCGCGGCGCGGAAGCTTTTGAGCGGCACGCCGAGGTTCTGCGCATAGACCTCGCCGAGCTGGTAGGCCCGGATGGGCTTGGAGAGCAGGAACGTGAGCACCAGGGCCGCCCCGCAGACCACGGCCATCGTGCGGACATTGTCCCAGCTCATGCCGGAGAAGGATCCGAGCGACCAGTTGTGCAGGTTGACAATGTTGCTGTCGTCGGCGAAGGTGACAAGGAAATCGGTCAGCGCGGAGCAGATATAGCCGATCATTACGCCGCAGATGACAAGCAGGCTCATCCGGCGCACGCGCTGCGAAATCAGCAGGACGAAGCCCATCGAGAGCATCGCACCGGCGAAGGCCGCCGCAATGAGCACGGCGGACGAGGCCGCAAGGCCCCGGCCCAGCAAAAAGATCATCGCAAGGCAGACCACAAACTTAGCCCCCGAGGAGACACCGAGAACGAAGGGCCCCGCGATGGGATTATGGAAAAAGGTCTGCAGCAGATAGCCGGAAACGGAGAGCGCGCCGCCGAGAATCATCGCCGCAAGCAAGCGGGGCAGGCGGATATTCAGCAGGA
>USLX01000111.1 GCA_900555665.1 uncultured Eubacteriales bacterium
ACTTTTTGCGGTCATACTCCCGCAGGGACTGCGTGCAGCGGATGCAGAAGTTGGAGACAGGATGGTCCTTGGCGCGGAGCATCGCGAGATCCTCCGGCGTGATCTCTGTACCGAAGCGGGCTACGTCCCACGTCACCCAGACGGCGTTGAAGCCCGCGTGCATAACAACGTAGGCCGCCTCGGGGTCAACGTAGACGTTGAACTCGGCCGCCGGCGTGGCGTTGCCCTGGTCATAGCCGGTGCCGCCCATGATCCAGAGCTTTTTCAGCTTTTTGGCGATGGCGGGCTCTTTGAGGTAGGCCATGGCGACGTTTGTCAGCGGACCGAGCGCGATGAGCTCCAGCTCACCGTCGCTGGCCATGATATGGTCGATGAGGGCGTCGACCGCATGCTGCTTTTCCGGCTGATGCGCCGGATAGGGCAGATTCATCTCGCCGAGGCCGTCGCTGCCGTGGACATAGTCCGCCGAAAACAGCTTTTCTTTGACCATCGGGCGGCTCATGCCGCTGTAGACGGGCGGGAAATAGGTGTTGGCAACCTCGGTTGCGATCAGTGCATTTTTGACGCAGGTTTCCAGCGGCACGTTGCCGCAGACGACCGTGATGGCGTCCACATGGACGTCTTCCGTGGCGCGCAGGGCCGCGATGATGGCCCAGACGTCATCCGAACCGGTGTCGGTATCGATCAGGATATGTCTCATAATATCAGGTGTCTCCCTTTATTTTTTATATTCGAAATATTTGCCTTCCGCACGCGGCGCGGAGGTGTTTTTGGACGAGAAGATCAGCACAATGAGCGTGATGAGGTAGGGCGAGATCTTCAGATACGCCGGCGGAATCGCCGAGAAGGAGGGCCAGAGCGTGGAGATCTGCGCGATGGTGAGTGCAAAGCCGAAAAAGAGCGTGGTAATGAGGATCTTGAAGGTGCGCCACTGGCCGAAAATGAGGCCCGCGAGGGCGATGAAGCCGAGGCCGTTGACGCTGCCCGTGGACTGGCCCGCGACCGTCAGCGCATAGACCGCGCCGCCAAGGCCCGCGAAGGCACCCGAGATGAGGACGCCGCTGTAGCGGATCTTCGCCACGTCGATGCCGGCTGCGGCAGAGGCCGCCGGGTTTTCACCGCAGGAGCGCAGGCGCAGACCGAAGGGCGTCTTTTCGATCACATACCAGGAGAGCACCGTGAGGGCAAGGATGATCCAGGTTGTGACATAGGTGCTGCTGAAGAGGATGGACCCGAGAATAGGGATCTTGCTGAGCAGCGGGATATTGAAGCGCGGAAGGCTGTTGATGACCACGATGCTCACGCCCGCGATCTCGCGCGAGAGGTAAACCGCAAGCGCGGCCGCAAGCAGGTTGATGGCGGTGCCGCAGATGGTCTGATCCGCGTTCATGTTGACGCTGGCGAAGGCCAGGAGCAGCGACGTCAGCACGCCGACGAGCGCGCCGAGCAAAATGCCGATTGTCACCGCCGTCTGATAGCCGAGCGTGGGGCCGAGCAGGCTGACACAGAGGACGCCGGCCAGCGCGCCGAGCGTCATGATGCCGTCGAGCGCGAGGTTGATGATGCCGCTGCGTTCAGAGAACATGCCGCCCAGCGCGGCGATGAGGATCGGCATGGTATAAGCGATGGCGTAAGGCGCCATGGACAAAATCGTACTCATTTCTTCTCGCCTCCCGCGTGTCTTTTCCGGTACCAGTCCGAAATCCGGTCGAAGTAACGGTCCACAAACTTGCTGATGGCCGCAAAATAGATGATGATGGCGATGATGGTGTCGGCAATCTCAGGGGCAATCTTCGTCATGACGCTCATGAAGCCCTTGCCGGTCTGCAGGATGGCGAAGAAGATCGAGGCAAACACGACGCCGATCGGTGAGATGCCGCCGAGCAGGGCGACCGCGACGCCGTCGAAGCCGTGCGAGGGCTGGACGCCGATGCGGATGGCCGTGCAGTAGCCGCAGTAATACGATACGCCGGCCAGGCCCGCCAGCGCGCCCGCGATGGCCATGGAGAGCACGGCGTTTTTCTTGACATTGATGCCGCCGTATTCCGCCGCCTCCGCATTGAAGCCGACGGCCCGCATCTCATAGCCGATGACCGTGTGGCGCAGGATATACTGCACAATCACGACGCAGGCAATGGCCAGGATGAAGCCCCAGTTGAAGCTGGAGCTGCCCGTGAGGGAGAGCAGAAGCTCGCTGCGCAGGGACGCCGCGGCGGGGACGCTCTGCGATTCGGTGGCCATGCTGGAGGACTTGAAATAGTCGGAGATCACATAATAGACCGCCCAGTGCGCGATCCAGTTCATCATGATGCCGGAGACAACCTCGTTGACGTTGAAGCGCGACTTGAGATAGCCCTGGATGCCGCCGTAGACCGCGCCGCCGAAAATACCGGCCAGCACGACAAGCGGGAGCAGGAGCGGCCGGGGCAGATTCACGGTCAGCGCAGTCATGACCGAGAGCAGTCCCGCCGCGACCATCTGGCCTGTGGCACCAATGTTGAACAGGCCCGTCTTATACGCGAACGTCACGGAAAGGCCCGTGAACACCAGCGGAATGGCGTTGGAGAAGGTATTGAAAATTCGCTCTTTGGAGGAAAGGCCGCCCTTGAAGAGCGCGAAGAAGCACTCCACCGGGTTTTGCCCGGAGGCGAGCAGGAGAATGCTGCCGACCAGGAAGCCGAAGAGAATGGCGACGATGGAGACAATCAGGGGGCGGAGGGAGGACGATTTGCGTGTTTTTTTCATATCAGGTAGCCTCCCTTTCCATACCGGCCATCATGTGGCCCACGATGGACTCTGTCGCCTCCGCCTGCGAAACCTCGCCGATCAGGCGTCCCTGGTTGATGGCCAAGATGCGGTCGGAGAGCTGGAGCACTTCGTCGAGCTCCAGGCTGACGAGGAGCACGGCCTTGCCCCGGCTGCGCTCGTCCAGGAGGCGGTTGTGGATGTATTCAATGGAGCCGACGTCCATGCCGCGGATCGGCTGGAAGGCGATGAGCAGCTCATGCGGCCGCTCGATCTCGCGGCCGACGATAGCCTTTTGCTGGTTGCCGCCTGAGAGGCCGCCGGCCTTCGAACGCGCGCCCTCGCCGCAGCGGACGTCATATTGCTCGATAATCTTGTCGGCATAGGCGCGGATCGCGTCGTGCTTCAGGACGCCGTGGGCAGAAAACGGCTCCGAACCGCAGCGGCCCAGAACGATATTTTCCTCCAGCGTGAAGTCCAGCACCAGGCCGCGCCGCTGCCGGTCTTCGGGGATGTGGGAAATCCCGGCGGCGAGGCGCTTGCCGACGGACGCATGCGTGATGTCCTGGCCACAGAGGGTGATCTTTCCGCCCGCGACCGGGCAGAGACCGGTGATGGCGTTGACCAGCTCCGTCTGGCCGTTGCCGTCGACGCCGGCGATGCCGACAATCTCGCCGGCATGGATGTCAAAGCTGAAATCGTTGACTTTCAGGACATTCTGCTCGTTTTTGACACTGAGATGTTCCACTTTCAGAACGCACTCACCCGGGGTTTGGGGCTGCTTGTCGATGTTGAAGTGTACCACGCGGCCGACCATCTTGTCGGCCATCTCCTGCGTGGTGGTCTCGGCGACGTTGACCGTGTCGACGAGCTTGCCGCGGCGGATGATCACGCAGCGGTCGGCGACCTGCTCAATCTCCTTGAGCTTGTGGGTGATGAGGATGATGGACTTTCCCTGGGCGACGAGCGAGCGCATAATGGCGATCAGTTCTTCGATCTCCTGCGGCATCAAAACGGCCGTGGGCTCGTCAAAAATGAGGATATTCGCGTCACGGTAGAGCATTTTCAGGATCTCCGTGCGCTGCTGCATGCCGACGGTGATCTTATCGGCGCGGGCGTTCGGGTCGATGGCCAGGCCATAGCGCTCACTGAGCTCCTGCACGCGGCGGACGGCCTGCTTCATGTTGAGCTTCAAGCCGCTGCCCGGCTCGGCGCCGAGCACGATGTTTTCCGCGACTGTGAAGTTGTGAACCAGCTTGAAATGCTGGTGCACCATGCCGATGCCAAGGCGGTTAGCCTCGCGGGGATCGCTGATGTGGACCGACTCGCCGTTGACGAAGATCTCGCCCGCGTCCGGCTTGTAGATGCCCATGATAATATTCATCAGGGTCGTCTTGCCCGCGCCGTTTTCGCCGAGCAGCGTGAGGATCTCGCCCTCATGCAGCTGGAAGGAAATATTGTCGTTGGCGCGCAGGC
>USLX01000112.1 GCA_900555665.1 uncultured Eubacteriales bacterium
AGCGCGAAAATTCCTCGCTGCCGGTCACATCATGAGTTGGAAGAATACACCCTAGGGTGTATCTGAAAACTGCCAACGCACCAGGACAGCGGTTCTTTTTGCACTGAACTGCGTCATTTTTCCTTGAAATACGTCAGTATTCCAGCGAAAAATGTCTTGCTCAATGCAAAAATCCCTCGCCGCCGGTCACATTTTCAGTTTTCAGATACACCCTAGAAGTATGCGAAAAACAAAAGCAGAGGTTTCACATGACAGATACATTTCACCGCATTCTGCTGAATGTGCAAAAGCCGGCGCGGTATCTCGGCGGCGAATATAACCAGGTCGTCAAAAAGCGGACGGATGTGGACGTGCGCGTCGCATTCTGTTTTCCGGATACCTATGAAATCGGTATGTCAAACATCGGCATGCGCATCCTCTACGGCGCAATGAACGAGATGGACGGCGTTTGGTGTGAGCGCGTGTTTGCACCCTGGGGCGACATGGAGGCGGAGATGCGGGCACATCAGATTCCGCTTTGGGCGCTGGAGAGCCACGACCCGGTCTCGGCATTCGACCTGATTGCGTTCACCATCGGCTATGAGATGAGCTATACCAATATTTTAAATATGCTCGATCTTGCTGGCGTGCCGCTGCTGGCAAAGGACCGCGAGGGGCTGGAGAATCTAGTGTTTGCCGGCGGTGTCTGCGCAGTCAATCCGGAGCCGCTGGCGGACTTTATCGACTTTTTCTCCCTCGGCGAGGGTGAGGAGTCCACGCGCGAGATCGTGGAATGTTACCGCGCGGCGAAGCGGGCCGGGAAGGGAAAGGCGGAATTTTTGCTGGATGTGGCGAAAATTCCGGGCGTCTATGTGCCGTCTCTGTACGAGCATACCTACAACGCCGATGGCACCCTCGCGGCCATCACGCCGCAGCCTGGCGCACCGAAGACCGTCACAAAGCGCATCGTGGAGGATCTCGACCATGCGTATTTTCCGGCAAAGACGATCGTGCCGTCGACAGAGATCGTCCATGACCGGTCAAACCTTGAAATTTTCCGGGGCTGCATCCGCGGCTGCCGGTTCTGTCAGGCGGGTTTCTGCTACCGTCCCATCCGCAGCAAAAGCGCGGCTGTGCTCTGTGAGCAGGCCATCGAATCGCTCGAAGATTCCGGCAACAGCGAGATCACGCTGGCGAGCCTGTCGACCTCCGACTACCGCCAACTGCCGGAGCT
This sequence comes from uncultured Eubacteriales bacterium, assembly GCA_900555665.1. Classification (GTDB taxonomy): domain Bacteria; phylum Bacillota; class Clostridia; order Oscillospirales; family Oscillospiraceae; genus CAG-170. Next base: position 1,214 of record USLX01000112.1, read on the forward strand.
GGCGGACCGACTGCTGGCCTACTGCGAGCCGCGCAAGATCAACCTCTCGCTGCCTTCGCTCCGCGCGGACAATTTCTCGCGCGATCTCATGATGAAGGTGCAGAAGGTGCGAAAGAGCGGACTGACGTTTGCGCCGGAGGCCGGGACACAGCGCCTGCGCGACGCGATCAACAAGAATGTCACCGAGGAAGAGATCCTCACGACCTGCCGCACAGCCTTCTCCGGCGGCTGGAACAGCGTGAAGCTCTATTTCATGCTGGGCTTGCCGACCGAGACGGACGAGGACGTGGTCGGCATTGCGGAGCTGGCCTACAAGATCATTCAGGAATGGAAGGCGAATGCGGTCAACAAAAAGCGCGGCCTGTCCATCAATCTGGCGACGGCCTATTTTGTGCCGAAGCCGTTCACACCGTTCCAGTGGGAGGCGCAGATTACGCCGGAGGAATACCTGCGGCGCGTGCATCTGCTGCAGGAGAACATCCATTCGCGCAGCATCGACTACCGCTACCACGAGTCCAATCTTTCCCAGCTCGAGGCCGTGCTGGCGCGCGGCGACCGGCGCCTGGGGCCGGTGCTGCTGGCGGCGCAGAGACTTGGCTGCAGGCTCGACGGCTGGGACGAATATTTCCGCTATGACCTCTGGATGCAGGCCTTCCGGGAGGCGGGCGTCGACCCGGCCTGGTATACGACGCGCGGCTTCGGCGAGGACGAGCTTCTGCCGTGGAGCACGATCTCCGTCGGCGTGAGCGACGGCTTCTTCCGGCGCGAGCGGGAGAAAGCGTATCGGTCGGAGGTGACGCCGGACTGCCGGACAAAATGCGCCGGCTGCGGCGCACGGCAGCTTAGCCGGGAGGGAAAATGCGATGAATAGACTGCTCTTTGAAAAGACAGGCGATGCGGTCTACCTCTCGCATCTCGACCTGATGCGCATTTTCCAGCGCGCTTTCCGCCGCGCGGATATTTTGATCTGGCATTCGCAGGGATTCAGTCCGCGGGCCTATGTGTCCATCGCGCTGCCGCTGTCGGTCGGCGTGGAGAGCCGGTGCGAAATCCTGGATTTTGAGATTGAGGACGGCTCGGTGGATCTTGCCAAGCTGCCGGAGCTGCTCAGCCGGACAATGCCGGCGGGGCTGCGCGTGCTGCGGGCCTACGAGAGCGCCGTGAAGGTGAAGCATCTGACGTATTTGCAGTCCGAGGTGACGCTGGAATATGACGCCGGCGTCCCGCAGGGGGCGGAGGCGGCGATTGCGGCCCTCTTTGCCCAGCCGGAAATCCTGGTGGAAAAGCGCAGCAAGAAGGGCGGCATGGTCGATGTCGACCTGAGGCCGCTGCTGCGCTCGCTTGAGATCCGAAAAGCTTCCGCGCAGGAGCTGACGCTGGACGTGCTTGCCTCGGCACAAAATCCCGGCATGAACCCGCAGCTGCTTGTCGCAGCGGTCGCACGGCACCTGCCGGAGCTGCGGCCCGATTTTGCGCGCATCCGGCGCGTGGAAATTTTTGATGAACAGATGGAGGTGTTCCGCTGATGGGAACGGTCACAATTTTGGGATTTACGCCGAACGCGGCGGCTGTCGTGGCCTCCGGCGGACGGATCTCCACCATGGAGGGCACGGCCGGGGAGATCTGGCAGAAGTCGCTCTCGCTCGGCGAGGAGAAGAATGAACGCCTGATCGGCAAGGTTGTCTCCTCGGGGCACACGTCCGTGCTGGAGCATGCCCATGTGAATCTGGCGTTTGAAGACGTATCGGTGTTTGCCGAGCAATTTTTGATCGAGTTCCGCCTGGCTTCGTTCACGGTGAAGTCCCGCCGGTATGTGGATTTTTCCAACTGCGGCTGGGTCACGCCGTTTGAAGACGCGGCACGGGCCGAAATCTATGATGCAGAGGTGCGGCGGCTGTTCGGTGTCTATGACGCGCTGTGCGCAGCGGGTGTGCCGAAGGAGGACGCGCGCTTTGTGCTGCCCTACGGCTTCCACAGTAATTTCTTTTGCTCGATGAACGCGCGGGAGCTTGTGCATGTAATGAACGAGCTCCGTTATGGGCGCGGTGCGAACTATGTGGAGCTGCGCGCCCTCGGGGAGAGTTTGTTCACCCAGTGCGAGAATAAGCTGCCCTATCTGGCGCTCCGGAAGGAGCGGGAATACGCTGTGCAGCCGCCGGAGATCCCGGCGGGGGAGACGCTTTGCTGCGACGCGGCGGTGACGCTGCTGGCCGGGACGGCGGAGCCGGAAAGGATCATCTGCCAGGCCTGGCAGCTCGGGCAGGGGAGAATGCCAACGGAACTGGACGAGGCGCAGACGCACACGCTGCTCTCTGCGCTGCTCCGGCAGACGCGCAGGCGCGAGCTGGAGCAGGCAAGCTTTACGATGTGCTTTGGCGGTATGTCACTTGCCGCGCTGACACATCTGACGCGGCACCGGATGCAGTCGCTCGTCGCGCCGGATCTGCTGAAAAACGCGGACTATGGCCGCTATGTGCTGCCGCAGAGCGTTGTGGACTGCGGCATGGAAGAAGCATACCGCAGTGCGTTTTCCGGCGCGGCAGACTGTGCCCAGCGCCTGGCGGCGCTGGGCGCGGGCGAGACACAGCTTTGCTATCTGCTGCTCAGCGGGCAGACCGTCCCGGTTGTGGCGACGATGAACGCGGGGGAGCTCTATACCTTTTTCCGGCTGCGCACCTGCACGCGCGCCCAGTGGGAGATCCGCGCGCTGGCCATTGAGGCCCTGCGCGTGCTGCGCGCGGCGCATCCCGGGCTCTTCTCGCTCTACGGCCCGACGTGCTTCATGACCGGGCATTGCCCGGAGGGGAAGATGTGCTGCGGACGACAGAAAGAGATGCTTGAATTTTTTAAAATGTAAAAAATGCCCGGCAGTTCCGATGGAATTGCCGGGTACACTATATATAAAATATAAGCCGGCAATGTTTTTAATACTATTTTCTGATTCAATTCTTTCATCAGAAAGGTTCCGCCTTTGGCGTAA
>USLX01000113.1 GCA_900555665.1 uncultured Eubacteriales bacterium
TCAGCCGCAGCGCGTTCGACACCACGCAGAAGCTGGACAGGCTCATCGCCGCCGCACCGAACATCGGGTTCAGCGTCAGGCCCAGCGGGATGAACACGCCCGCCGCCAGCGGAATTCCGATCGTGTTGTAGAAGAACGCCCAGAACAGATTTTGATGGATGTTGCGGAGCGTCGCGCGGCTGAGACGGATGGCCGCCGGGACATCGGAGAGGCGGCTTTTCATCAGCACGACGTCCGCCGCGTCGATGGCGACGTCCGTGCCCGCGCCGATGGCGACGCCGATATCCGCCCGCGTGAGCGCCGGCGCGTCGTTGATGCCGTCGCCGACCATGGCGACCTTGCCCTCGGTTTTGAGCTTGCGGATCTCGCGCTCCTTGCCGTCGGGCAGGACGCCCGCGATCACGCGGTCGACGCCCGCCTGCGCGCCGATGGCCTTCGCCGTGCGCGCATTGTCGCCCGTGATCATCACGACGCGGATGCCCATGTTTTGAAGCTCCCGCACCGCCTGCGGGCTGTCGGCCTTGATGACGTCCGCCACAGCGACCACGCCGAGGAGCTTCCCGCCGTAGCTAAACCAGAGCGGCGTTTTGCCCGCCTCGGCCAGCTGCGCGGCCTGGGCCTTCATCTCCGGCGAGATGGACGCGGTTGTGCCGATGAACGTATCGTTGCCGCCGCAGAGGGCCTTGCCGCCGAGCCGCGCCGTCAGGCCGTTGCCGGGCAGGGCCTGGAAATCGGCCACCTCTTCCGCCGCAACGTTCTGCTCTTTTGCGTATTCCAGGATTGCTTTTGCCAGCGGATGCTCGCTCCTGCGCTCGAGCGTGTTTGCAAGGCGCAGCAGCTCGTCCGCCGAAACACCCTCGGCCGGGAGGATGTCTGTCACCTTCGGCTCGCCGGAGGTGATCGTGCCGGTTTTGTCGAGGGCGACAATTTCGATGCGGCCGGTTTCCTCGAGGCTCGCCGCCGTCTTGAACAGAATGCCGTTCTTTGCGCCGAGGCCACTGCCCACCATGATGGCGACCGGCGTAGCCAGGCCGAGCGCGCACGGGCAGCTGATGACAAGCACCGAAATGCCGCGCGCCAGCGCATAACCGACGGGCTTCCCGATCAGGAGCCACACGATCGTTGTCACGAGGGCAATCCCGATGACCGCCGGGACGAACACGCCGGAGACTTTGTCCGCAATCTTCGCAATCGGTGCCTTCGTTGCCGCCGCGTCGGAGACCATCTGGATGATCTGCGAGAGCGTCGTGTCCTCGCCGACGCGCGTTGCGCGGCAGCGGAGGAAGCCGGACTGGTTGACCGTCGCGGCAGAGACCGCGTCGCCGGGCGCTTTATCCGCCGGGACGCTCTCGCCGGTCAGCGCCGATTCGTTGACCGCGCTCATGCCCTCGAGCACCACACCGTCCACCGGGATACTCTCGCCCGGCCGCACGACGAAGACATCGTCCTTTGCCACCTGCTCGACCGGGACCACGACCTCCTGCCCGTCGCGGACGACGGTCGCGGTCTTTGGCGCAAGCTTCATCAGGCTCTTGAGCGCATCCGTCGTCTTGCCCTTCGACCGGGCCTCGAGCATCTTGCCGACCGTGATGAGCGTCAGGATCATGGCCGCAGACTCAAAATAGAAGTCCATCATGTAATCCATGACCGCGTCCATATCGCCGCGCACCTGCGCGCCGGTCATCGCAAACAGCGCATAGGTACTGTACACGAACGCCGCCGTCGCGCCGAGGGCGACCAGCGTGTCCATGTTCGGCGCGCGGTGCCACAGGCTCTTAAATCCGCTGATGAAGAATTTCTGGTTGATGACCATGATGATGACCGTCAGCAGCAGCTGCGTCAGACCCATGGCCACATGATTGTCGTTGTAGAAGCTCGGCAGCGGCCAGCCCCACATCATGTGCCCCATTGAGAAGTACATCAGGACGATCAGAAATCCGACCGACCAGAGGAGCCTCCGGCGCAGCGCCGGCGTCGCGTGGTCTTCGAGCGCTTTTTCGCTCTCGGCCATGCTGGCAGACTGCTTCGCCGCGCCCTTTTCGCTCGCGCCGTAGCCCGCCTCCTGCACCGCACGGATGACGGTCTCCGGCGACGCCGTGCCCTCGACGCCCATCGAGTTTGTCAGCAAACTGACCGAGCAGCTCGTCACGCCCGGCACCTTGCCGACCGCTTTTTCGACCCGCGCGGAGCAGGCCGCACAGCTCATTCCCGTAACATTGTACTGTTTCAAATTCTCCACCTACCTTGGAATAGTATTGCCCGAAAACCAGTCACTTCATCAGCTTTTGCAGTGTGCAGACCAGCTCGTCAATGGTCTCGTCGTGCCCCTCGCGGATATCCTGCGCCACGCAGGTGCGCAGATGGTTGGCCAACAGTTCCTTGTTAAACGCATTGAGCGCCGCGTTCGCCGCCGCACTCTGCACCAGAATGTCGGGACAGTACGCCCCGTTTTCGACCATCGCACGGATGCCGCGGATCTGTCCCTCGATGCGGCTGAGCCGGTTGATGAGCTTTTTATATTCCTCCGGGCTGCGTTCCTTGCGCCGTGCGGAGCAATGGCAGCAGTCGTGTTTTTCCATATCCTCGCCCCCGTTCTAAATACCCCCTCAGGGTATTTTCAGTATATACCCCCACCGGGTATTTGTCAAGCAAAAAATTTCAGCCCGGAAGCATTTTCCCGGGCTGAATTTCAAATCTGGCGTCAGACTCTGCCGCGAGAGCCTGACGCTTGCAAATAAATTTCCTCCAAAAGCCGCCTTCCGGCAGCCGTCCGGAACACCCGGTCCTGCGCAGCCCGGATGGCCTCCGGCGAATAGCCGCCCTCGTCGGCATTGACCAAAAAGTCCGCCTCCAGCAGGATCCGGTGGTCAAGGCCGCCCACATTGGTATTGGTATGGTGATGGGCCACCAGCCAGGAGATCCGCGCCACGTCCGCGTCTCCGGGCAGGTCCGCAAAAAATGCCTCCACCAACGGTGCACTCTCCCGCTCCTGATTTTTTCCGTCCACGTTGCCGTATTTCACGCGGCACAGCGGGCAGGCGATGTCATGAACCACTGCCGCCAGCTCCAGCGTTTGCTGCGTCCGGCCGTCCAGCCCCTCCTGCTCCCCAATAGTCTTTGCAAACGCCCAGACCTTGAGGAAATGGGCGATATCATGCCGGTTCCCCCGATACTCCGTGATCATCTTTTCAATTGCTGCCGCTATCATCTGATCTCATCCTTTCTCCCAAATGCCGTCCCCGTTTTCGGGACAACCAATCCGCACAGATCCGCCCGCTCCAGCCGGAGCAGCGCTGCCTTTTTCTCTATCCCGCCGGCGTAGCCCGTGAGGCTGCCGTTCGTGCCGACCACGCGGTGACACGGGATCATCAGCGAAATCGGATTGTGCCCGACCGCTCCGCCGACGGCCTGCGCCGACATGCGTTCAACCCCTTTCCGCCTTGCCGCCTCGGCGGCAAGCTCGCCGTAGGTTCTTGTCTGTCCGTAGGGAATTTGGCGCATCAGGTCGCAGATTGTTTTTCGGAACGGTGTGGAATCATAGCGCAGCGGCGGGCAAAAATCCGGCTCCTGCCCGGAAAAATAGACATCCAGCCAGCGCCGCGCCTCGGCAAACAGCGGCTGTTCACGCGGCTCGGTTTGTTCCGGCAGAATGCGCCCAAAGTACTTCTGCCCGTTGAACCAGAGCCCAATGAGCGCCTCTTCGTCGCAGGCCAGCGTGATCGTGCCAAGGGGCGACTCATATTCTGCGGTATAGACCGTACCGCCGTGCGCTCCCGCGCCGCGCATCGTTCGAGCTTCCATTTCCCGTTCCTCCGTTTTTCGGCCTGTCTTCTTTTTGCGTTTCCATCATACCACAATCCGGCGCACAGCGCTATCCCAATCGCTTCGAAACCCATCCCCGTCGTTTCCGAACACAAGGGTATCCACTCTAAAGGCCCCCTCTGCGAGAGGGGGTGTCAGCCAAAAGGCTGGCTGTGGGAGCCCACCCGCCGCAACCGGGCGAGGGCCCTTTTCAGCATACTAATACTATTTTCTGATTCAATTCTTTCATCAGAAAGGTTCCGCCTTTGGCGTAA
>USLX01000114.1 GCA_900555665.1 uncultured Eubacteriales bacterium
AGCAAGACATTTTTTCGCAGGAATACTGACGTATTTCAAGGAAAAATGACGCAGCACAGCGTGAAAAGGCCCCCTGTCCGGGTGCGTTGGGAGTTGGAAAATACACCCTAGCGCCAGGGATCGCTTGTCCCGGCCTTCTCCACGTTCCACTGGATGCTCCACTGTCCGCGCGGAATGAACATCCGCGTAACATAGAACGGATCGTCCGAGGTGTTCCAGGTATAGCCGTTCATCAGCAGGCCGTACTCATAATACCGCCGCGCCACGGCGACAGACAGCTCGCTGCGCGTCCCCTCGGGATAACAGACCACGAAGGGCTCGCTGCCGGTGAGGGCCGTGATGGCATCGCGGCTGCGCTCCATCTCGGCGATCAGCGTGGCCTCGTCCATGCAGCTGAGATTGCCGTGCGACCAGGTGTGGCTCTGGATCGAGACGAGCCCGCTCTGTGCCAGCTCCTGGATCTGCGCGGCCGTCATTTTGTGTGCCTTGCCAAGGTCGCGCGGGATGACGAAAATCGTCGCCTTCGCCTGATATTTCTGCAAAATCGGATAAAGCTCGGTATAGTTGTCATCATACCCGTCGTCAAACGTCAGAATAACCGGCTTTTCGAAATCCTCCAGATGTGACAGGTCTTCAAAAAAGATCGTCTCATAACCATTGTCCGCGAGATACTGCAGATGGTTTTCGAGCTCCGCCGGGCGGACAAAGAGGTCGGAATAGCCCCACGTCTCATCGCCGATGGCGTGGTACATCAAAATGGGAACATTGACATTCGCCGTGGGCGCCTCCGGGACGCGCGGCCGGGCGACATAGACCGTTCCCTCCTCCGTCTCGCCGGTGAGAAATCCGAAGCGCTCCGCCGCCCTTGCCAGGGGGATCCAATTTGTCCCCTCCTGCCAAACGGCCCGCGCGCAGCGCCCGGCATAGGGGAAGCGGAGCTGCTCCGCCTCCCGGCAGAGCAGAACGCCGTCCTCCCGTTCCAGGCATACCAGCGGCGCAGCTTCTGCAAACCGCGCAGCCTCCACCAGCAGTGCTCCGTCCTCCGCCAGCCGTGACGGCGCGGACGTGCCGAACAGCAGCACCTCCGGCCCAGGCGCAAGCACCTCCGCCTCCGGCAATTCTTCTGTAACTTCGGCCGCTTCCGGCGGAGCCTCTTCCGCCGTCGCTTCCGGCTTTTCCGGCTCCTCCGTGCGCGCCGCCTCCGGTGCCTCCGCGGCCTCTGCCTGCATCGCGGGAAGCTCCATTTCGATCTCCGCAGGCGCGCAGCCCGTCAGCCCAAGGCAGAGCAGCAGCGCCAGCAGTGTACCGTGTTTCATCCGTCATTCCCCATTTTCCGTCATTTTCCTCTATCCTATCAAATTTTGGTACCCAGAGCAAGCGCTTTGACAAAGATTCGTTGACAAAAACGGGGAAAACGGGTATTCTATTAAAGATATTTGCGGCGCTTCCATTCGGCGCTTGCAGGAAAGAAGGAAATCAAATGGCAGAAAAGAATACATTTTATATCACAACGCCGATCTATTATCCTTCGGCGAAGCTCCACATCGGTCACGCCTACTGCACCGTCGCGACCGACGCCATCGCGCGCTATCACCGCCTGCGCGGCGAGGACGTGATGTTCCTCACCGGCACGGACGAGCACGGCCAGAAGATCGAAGAGAAGGCGAAGGCCGCGGGCGTCACGCCGCAGCAGTTCGTCGACGAGATCGTCCAGGGCGAAAAGGGCATTCTCGACCTCTGGAAGCTGATGAACATCTCCAACGACCGCTTCATCCGCACAACCGATGACTATCACGTCGCCTCTGTGCAGAAGATCTTCAAAAAGATGTACGACAAGGGTGACATCTATAAGGGCACCTACAAGGGCAAATACTGCACGCCGTGCGAGAGCTTCTGGACCGAGTCGCAGCTGAAGGACGGCTGCTGCCCGGACTGTGGGCGTCCCGTGGTGGACGCCGAGGAGGAGGCGTATTTCTTCCGCCTTTCCAAGTATGCAGACCGCGTGCGCGACCTGCTCGTCAATACCGACTATCTCCAGCCCCGCTCCCGCGTCAATGAAATGGTCAAAAACTTCATCGACCCGGGCCTGGAAGACCTCTGCGTCTCCCGCACGTCGTTCACCTGGGGCATCCCCGTCACCTTCGACCCCAAACACGTTGTCTACGTCTGGCTCGACGCGCTGACCAACTATATCACGGCCCTCGGCTACGAAAACGAAAAATACCACGATTTTGACAAATACTGGCCCGCGGTGCACATCGTCGGCAAGGAAATCGTCCGCTTCCACTCCATCATCTGGCCTGCCATGCTCATGAGCCTGGAGCTGCCCCTGCCGAAGCACGTCTACGGCCACGGCTGGCTCGTCATCGACGGCGGCAAGATGTCGAAATCCAAGGGCAACGTCGTCGATCCCTATGTCCTGGCGGAGCGCTTCGGCGTGGACGCGCTGCGCTTCTTCCTGCTTCGGACGTTCCCCTTCGGCTCCGACGGCAACTTCTCCAACGAGAGCCTGATCAGCACGATCAACGTCGACCTCGCCAACGACCTCGGCAACCTTGTCTCCCGCACCACGGCAATGGTCGAAAAATACTTCGGCGGCACGCTCCCGGCGGACCGCGAGGCCGGCCCCGAGGATGCCGCGCTCCTCGATCTGCTCTCCGGCCTGCGTGACCGGTACGAGGCCGAGATGGACAAGTTCCAGCTGCAAAACGGCCTGGAAGAGATCTTCAAGTGCATCCAGCGTTCGAATAAGTATATTGACGAGACGATGCCCTGGGCCCTGGCAAAGGACGAGAGCAAAAAGGCCCGCCTGGCCACCGTCATGTACAACCTTCTGGAGTCCGTGCGCATCTGCACGGTGCTTCTCCTCCCGTTCATCCCGGAATCCTGCGGCAAGATCTTCGCGCAGATCGGCGCCTCCGAAGACGCCGCAGCCTGGGACGCCGCAGCCCGCTGGGGTGCGCTCCCCGCAGCCGTCACCGTTCATAAGGGCGAGGCCGTTTTCCCGCGCATCGACGCCGAAAAGGCCCTGGCCGAGCTGGAGGCCATCGAGGCCGCGCAGAAAAAGGCCGCGCTGCCCGCGCTGGAGATCGAGCCGCTGACGGAGGAAAAGGTCGACTTCGATACCTTCTGCAAGTCCGACTTCCGCGCCGTCAAGGTCAAGGCCTGCGAAGCCGTGAAAAAATCGGAAAAGCTTCTGAAATTCACCCTCGACGACGGCACCGGAACCGACCGCCAGATCCTCTCCGGCATCCACAAGTGGTACGAGCCGGAGCAGCTCGTCGGCAAGACGCTGCTTGCCATCGTCAACCTGCCGCCGCGCAAGATGATGGGCCAGGAGAGCTGCGGTATGCTCATCTCCGCCGTCCATACCGAGCACGGCGAAGAGCAGCTCCACCTCGTCATGCTCGACGACGCCATCCCCGCCGGCGCCAAAATGTGCTGAGCCAGGTACGCAACGGCCCCCTCTTCCGGAGGGGGCCTGACTGTACTCCATGGCATTCGACAAAAAACGGTTGCTTTTTTCCAAAAAAGATGCTATAGTATCTACACATCTTAAATCTGCAGGATTCGTACATCGGCAGTACATCGGCTTCCCAAGCCGAGGAGGCGGGTTCGACCGCAAGGATTTCCCGTGCTCCTGCACGGGGGCTGCCTCGCAGCCGTCGCCGCGCAGCGGCAAAATCCGCAGCGGCACGGAGGCGGCAGCGCCGCCGGAGTATTCCCGTATCATCGCGCGTTGCGCGATCAAAAAGTTCATACGCAGGATTAGTACATCGGTAGTACATCGGCTTCCCAAGCCGAGGAGGCGGGTTCGATTCCC
>USLX01000115.1 GCA_900555665.1 uncultured Eubacteriales bacterium
AGGACGGCAAGCCGGTTACGGTTCCGACGCAGGATATGATCCTCGGCACCTATTACCTGACCTATCAGCGCTACGACGTCGATACGTTCGACACGCTCCACGAGGTCTTCCCGCTGCTCGACTGCGGCAAGCTTGCGCCCGAAAAGCCCATCTGGGTCAAGAACGTCTGGGACGACCCGGCCAGCGAAGGCTATCAGATGTACCTGCGTACCCGCGGCGAGCTGCTTGCCAACGAGACGGATCGCCCAGAAACCATTCCCGGTTCCTACCAGACCCTCGAAGAGGCCGTCAAGGCCTGCGAGGCCGGCGAAGTCGCGCCCGACGAGACCATCTATATCTGGAACGTTTGGGACAAGGCCGCCGACATCAAGGAAGAGAACCACATCTATATCCGCACCGTTGGCGAGTTCGCCAAGCAGGCTCTCGAGGCCGGCTCGGTCAAGCCGCGTGAGATCTTCAAGATGTACCACTCCGAGGACGAGGCCATGATGGCCTACGCCGAGGGTCTGGTCGACATGCACGACCCGATCAAGGTCTGGAAAGAGCTCGAGATCGACGGCAAGAAGGAGCACCGCATCATTGACGCGACAGTCGGCCGTCTGATCATCAACGACGCCATCCCGCAGAACCTCGGCTTTAAGAAGCGTGAGACTGCCGATGAGATGTTCCCGCTGGAGATCGACTTTGTCGTCGGCAAAAAGCAGCTCGGCAAGATCATCGACAATTGTATCCGCATCAACGGCTTCACCCTGTCGACTGAAATGCTCGACAAGGTCAAGGCCCTTGGCTATAAGTACTCCACCAAGGCCTCCATCACCGTCTCCATCGCCGACATGGAGATCCCGGAAAAGAAGTATGAGATCATCCGCGAGACCGAGCATGAGGTTGTCAAGATCGACCGCCAGTTCAAGCGCGGCTTCATCACCAACGACGAACGCTATCGCCTGACCGTGCAGCAGTGGGAGAAGTCCATCAAGGACGTCACCGACGCCCTGCAGGGTAACCTGAAGCGCTTCAACCCGATCTTCATGATGGCAGACTCCGGCGCGCGCGGCAGCATGAACCAGATCCGTCAGCTGGCCGGTATGCGCGGATTGATGGCCGATACGAATGGCCGCACCATCGAAATCCCGATCAAGGCGAACTTCCGTGAAGGCCTGTCCGCTCTGGAATACTTCATCTCGTCCCGAGGCGCTCGAAAGGGCCTGACCGATACCGCGCTCCGTACGGCCGACTCCGGCTATCTGACCCGCCGCATGGTCGACGTCTGCCAGGACGTCATCATCCGCGAGTTTGACTGCGGCTCCACCAGCGGCAGCTGGAAGGGCGACTACTATGAGAAGGGCCAACTGATCGACTCCTTCGCCAACCGTATCCGCGGCCGCTATCCGGTCTACGATATCGTCGATGAGAAGACGGGCGAGCTGCTCCACTCGAAGGACGTCATGCTCCGCGAGGAGGACGCCAAGCGCCTGTCCGAGCACGGCATCAACAAGGTCTATGTCCGCTCGGTTCTCGGCTGCAAAGCCCGTTCCGGCGTGTGCGCGAAGTGCTACGGCATGAACCTTGCCACAAGCGAGCTGGTCAACCCCGGCGAGGCCGTCGGCATCATTGCCGCACAGTCCATCGGCGAACCCGGCACGCAGCTGACCATGCGTACCTTCCACACCGGCGGCGTCGCGGGCGACGACATCACACAGGGTCTTCCCCGTGTTGAGGAGCTCTTCGAGGCCCGCAAGCCGAAGAAGATGGCCCAGATCAGCGAGATCGACGGCGTGGCCGATGTCGACGATTCGCACCGCACGGCGCTGCGCAACATCACCATCACTGCCGATGACGGCGAGGTCAAGCAGTACCAGGTTCCGTATTCCGTCGGCCTGAAGGTCGAGCATGGCAAGCGCATCCGCAAGGGTGAGCCCATCACCGACGGCGCGCTGAACCCGCACGATGTGCTGCGTATCTCCGGCGTCGAAGCTGTTCAGGATTATCTGACGCAGGGCGTTCTCGCTGTGTACCGTCAGCAGGGCGTTGACATCAACGAAAAGCACATCGAGGTCATCATCCGGCAGATGATGCGCAAGGTGCGCGTCGAAGATCCCGGCGATACCGATCTGCTCTCCGGCACGGTTGTCGACGTCTATGAGTTCGAAGATGCCAATGACAAGATCAAGGCCCGTATCGACGCAGGCGAGACTGATCTCCGTCTCGCGACCGACAGCCTGATCCTGATGGGCATCACGAAGGCGTCCCTCGCGACCGAGTCCTGGCTGTCCGCCGCCTCCTTCCAGGAGACGACAAAAGTCCTGACCGACGCGGCCATCAAGGGCAAGGTTGACCATCTGGTCGGCCTGAAGGAGAACGTCATTATCGGTAAGCTCATCCCCGCCGGCTCCGGCCTGATGGCCTACCGCGACTTTGAGCCCGGCGTGACGCCCGAGTCCATCGTGACCGAGGAAATGATTAACGACGAAAAGCTCTGATCCCTGATTTTCAAAAGGGCCCGCTATTTTGGCGGGCCCTGAATTTATGTGCAAATCGACGAAACGGGAAATGACTTGAAAATTCATTGCTTTTCGAAAAAAAACTGAAATTTTTTCGGCTTTTTGTGTTGACGTTTTTCGTGATTTCTGCTATAATTCATATTCGCGTGGGTACGCCCATGACGATTTTGGAGGTGCAGCCGCCGTGCCGGAGATGCTGGAGACCTTAAAAACTGCAAAAAAGGTCGTTGGCTGTAAACAGGTTCGCCGGGCATTGCAGGAAGGGCGCGCAGTCGCGCTGTTTCTGGCCGACGATGCCGACCCCATGCTGACCGCGCCGCTGGCCCTGATGGCCACGATGAGCGGCGCCGAGATCGTCCGTGCCGCGAGCATGGCCGTGCTGGGCCAGGCTTGCGGGATTTCCGTGCCCGCTGCCGTCGCTGCGACGGTTCGTTCCTAGGTTCATGCCCCGAATAGCATTCCGCATTCGGGTTATGATAAAGGCTGAAAAGCTATATTTTGAGGAAGGAGGAACATTATGCCTACTTTTAACCAGCTGGTGAGAAAGGGAAGAGAGCAGTCGACCTACAAGTCCACCGCGCCCGCTCTGCAGAAGGGGATCAACACCCTGAAGAACCGCGCGACCGACCTGTCTTCTCCGCAGAAGAGAGGTGTCTGCACCGCAGTCCGTACCACCACCCCGAAGAAGCCGAACTCCGCGCTCCGTAAGATTGCCCGTGTGCGTCTGACGAACGGCTACGAAGTTTCCGCTTATATTCCCGGTGTCGGTCACAACCTGCAGGAGCACTCCGTCGTTCTGATCCGCGGCGGCCGTGTCAAGGACCTGCCTGGTGTCCGTTACCACATCATCCGTGGTACGCTCGATACCCAGGGTGTGCAGGGCCGTATGCAGGCTCGCTCCAAGTACGGCGCGAAGAAGCCCAAGGCCGGCAAGAAGAAGTAATTCTTCAAACCATTTTTAAGCGAAAATCTGCCTTTTGCAAGGCAAAGCCTTGCTGAGAGTGTTTATATATAAGTAAAAACCTCTTGGCAGGCACCACACGGAAGGGAAGTCCCTTTCGAGTACCTATGAAATCATTTTATGAAGGAGGGAAGCACAGTGCCCAGAAGAGGTAA
>USLX01000116.1 GCA_900555665.1 uncultured Eubacteriales bacterium
CGCAGCGCTATGCGCACCGCGGCTATCACGACAAGCCCGCGATCCCGGAAAACTCAATGCCGGCTTTTCGCCGTGCGATCGAGCACGGCTGGGGTGCGGAGCTGGACGTGCATCTGCTGCGCGATGGGACGCTTGCCGTGTTCCACGACTCGGACCTGAAGCGCTGTGCGAATGTCGAGGGACAGATCGAGGATCTCGACCTTGAGGGACTGCGCAAGCTGCGCCTCGAGGGGACGGAGGAGCAAGTGCCGCTGTTTGATGACGTGCTGGCGCTCTTTGAAGGGAAACAGCCGCTCATTATCGAGCTGAAAACCGCTAAGGGGAACCACCGGGCGCTGGCCGAGGCGGTCTGCAAGCGGCTGGATTCGTACAAGGGCGATTTCTGCATCGAGTCGTTTGACCCGTTTGCGGTTGCGGATGTGCGGAAGCTGCGGCCAGAGATCTGCCGCGGGCAGCTCTCCATGAACTTTTTGAAGGAGCCGTCGGGATTGCCGTGGTATCAGCGGTTTTTGATGACGAACGTGCTTTTGAACTGGTACACGCGGCCGGATTTCATTGCGTATCAGTTCTCTGACCGGGACAATTTCTGTCTGGATCTCGCGCGCCGCGTCTGGGGCGTGCAGGAGGTGAGCTGGACGATCCGCAGCAAGGAGGATCTGCTTGCGTGCGAGAAGGTCGGCTCGATCGGGATTTTTGAGAAATTTGATCCGGAAGCCTGAGAAGGCCGGAGCGGTGGGGCCGGAGGTGCTGTTGACCGATCAAACTGCCGAAAAAGCCGGGAATCTTTTTTGAAAAAATTGTCGAACGTGCACTTGCTTTTTCTGGAGGACTGTGTTATATTTCTGATACGGAAAAATGTTCAGATTATCGCAGGTTTTTCGAAGTTTAAACGCTTTTACAGAAGTTAAAGTGATTTATCTGACGAGATCCAGAAATCATGGAGGTATAAAAATGAAACATATTGGTTTGTTTGCCGCAGGCGTGCTGTTTGGCACCGCCGGTTTGAAGATCCTGAGCAGCAAGGACGCGAAAAAGGTTTACGCCCACACCACCGCTGCGGTGCTGCGCGCGAAGGATTGCGTAATGAAGGCAGTCACGAACGTCCGTGAGGGTGCGGAAGACATCTACGCGGACGCAAAGGACATCAACGAGTCCCGCGCGGAGGCCGAGGCGGCTGCCGTCATCGAAGACGCACCTGCTGAAGACTGACGCCGCGCAAGAGAGCCGCCAGACGCGGCTCTCTTTTCGTTGAGAGGTAACTTGCTATGAAGTGTACGATTTTACATGAGTCGCGCGGCCGGCTGCGCGTGCATCTTTCCTGCCGCCGGATGTCGCTGCGTGAAGCGGACGTGCTGGAGTATTATCTGCGGGCGCTGCCCGGCGTGGAGGACGTGAAGGTCTATGACCGGACGCAGGACGCGGTGATCTGCTACCGCGCGGAACGCGCGGGCCTGATCGCGGCGCTCTCGGCATTCTCCTTTGCAAAGGCGGAGGACATGGAGTTGGTGCCGGAGCATACGGCCCGGGCGCTGAACCGCGAATTTGAGGACAAGCTGGCCATGACCGTCATGTGCCGTGTGTTCAACCGGCTGTTTTTGCCTGTGCCGCTTACGACGGCCATTGCGCTCTTCCGCTCCGTCAAGTATATCAAGGAGGGGCTCAAGGCGCTCTGGCATGGGAAGCTGTCGGTTGCCGTGCTCGATGCCACGGCGGTGACAGTTTCGATGGTGCGCGGCGACTTTGCCACGGCTGGGTCTGTGATGTTTATGCTGCGGCTGGGTGAGATTCTGGAGGAGTGGACGCATAAAAAGTCCGTTGCCGATCTGGCCGGGGCCATGGCGCTGAATGTTGACCAGGTCTGGAAGGTGGCCGGTGAGACGGAGCTTCTCGTGCCGATCCATGAGGTTCAGGCCGGGGATGACATCGTTGTCCGCACCGGCAATCTGATCCCGCTGGACGGGAAGGTGGTTTCCGGCGAGGCGACGATCAATCAGGCCTCCATCACGGGCGAGTCCATGCCCATTCCAAAGCGCCCCGGCAGCTATGCCTATGCGGGCACGGTTGTGGAGGAAGGCGAATGCGTTATCCGCGTGGAAAAGGCGATGGGCGGTGGGCGCTATGACCGGATTGTCCGGATGATTGAAGAGTCGGAAAAGCTGAAATCCACCGCCGAGGACAAGGCCGCGCGGCTGGCGGACCGGCTGGTGCCGTATACGCTGGGCGGCACAGTGCTGACATATCTGCTGACACGCAACGTCACGAAGATGCTTGCTGTGCTGATGGTGGATTTCTCCTGCGCGCTGAAGCTTGCAATGCCGATTGCGGTGCTCTCTGCAATGCGCGAGAGCAGCGGCTATCACATTTCGGTGAAGGGCGGGCGCTTCCTGGAAGCCGTTTCGAAGGCGACGACCATTGTCTTCGACAAGACCGGCACGCTGACCTACGCTACGCCGACGGTTGCGCAGATTATTCCCTTCGGAGGCACGAAGGAGGAGGACATGCTCCGCCTGGCTGCCTGTCTGGAGGAGCATTATCCGCACTCGATGGCGAATGCCGTCGTGGAGGAAGCCAAGCGGCGCGGGCTGAGCCATGAGGAGTATCATTCGCAGGTGCAATATGTTGTTGCGCACGGAATCTCCAGTATGGTGGAAGGGAGAACGGTGCTCATCGGGAGCGCGCACTTCGTCTTTGAGGACGAGGGCTGCGTGGTGCCGGAGGGTGAGGAAGAGAAATTCGAGGCCCTTCCTGCGCAGTATTCGCACCTGTATCTCTGCATCGCGGGCAAGCTTGCCGCGGTGATCTGCATCTACGATCCGCTGCGCAAGGAGGCGAAAGACGCCGTTCGCGCGCTGCATGAATGCGGAATTGAGAAGGTCGTGATGATGACCGGCGATAACCGCAAGACTGCCGAGGCTGTCGCGGCCGAGGTCGGGGTAGACGAGGTCTATGCCGAGGTGTTGCCGGAGGACAAGGCAAACTTTATCCGCGCGGAAAAGGCCGCCGGACGGACGGTGATCATGATTGGCGACGGCGTGAACGATTCGCCCGCCCTTTCGGAGGCGGATGCGGGAATCGCGATTTCGACCGGCGCGGCCATCGCCCGTGAGATTGCAGATATTACGATTGCGTCGGAGGATCTGTTTGAGCTGGTCACGCTGCGCCGCCTCAGTGAGGCGCTGATGGCCCGGATCCACCGAAATTACCGTACGATTGTCGGCTTTAACTTCTCGTTGATTGTGCTTGGTGTGGCAGGCATTCTGCCGCCGACGACGTCTGCGCTTCTGCACAACATGTCTACACTGGCCATCAGCCTGAAGAGTATGACGAATCTGCTGCCCGAGAAGACAGAGTGCTGATGCGCCGGGCTTGAACAGGACGGGGATCGAGACTGTCAAAAAACAATAAAATGCAGCTCTGTGAGAGAGCCACAGGGGATGGCCCAGGCCAGCTTCTCTTGCCCTTCGGGCAATTCACCTTCAGAGT
>USLX01000117.1 GCA_900555665.1 uncultured Eubacteriales bacterium
AAGAGCGAGACGGCCATCGAGCTTGTCAAGCGCGGACACCGGCTGATTGCGGACGACGCGGTGGAGATCAAGAAGGTTTCGTCCCGCGAGCTGATGGGCGCGGCGCCGGAGGTATTGCGGCATTATATCGAGATTCGCGGCATCGGCGTGATCAACGTGGCGAAGCTGTTTGGCATGGGCGCGGTCAAGGATCTGACGAGCATCGATCTGATTGTCAACATGGTGCCCTGGCGCGACGGCGAGGCCTATGACCGGCTTGGCATGGAGACGCAGTATACCGAAATTCTCGGCGTGAAGGTGCCGAGCGTGACCATCCCGATCACGCCGGGACGGAATCTCGCCGTGATTCTGGAGGTTGCTGCGATGAACAACCGCCAAAAGCGCATGGGTTACAACGCGGCGATGGAGTTTACCGAGCAGATGAGCCGGTTTTTCGAGGCGAAGGACAAATAAACATCAGGGGTCGGACGGGATTCCCGTCCGACTTTTTTGTTCCATTTTACGCGGCGGTGTGTTATACTATATTTTGAGTAAGTTTGGTTCGGAGGAGGCCATGGGCATGGAGAATGCGGCGATCATGAAAATCAGGCAGTCCGGAATTGCACTGCGCGCGCAGGAGCCGCTGGCGGCACACACGTCGTTCCGCATCGGCGGGGCGGCGGAGTGGATGGCGTTCCCGAAGACAGCGGAACAGGTACGGCTGGCGCTTTGCGCGGCGCGGAGCGCCGGGATGCCGGTACGGCTGCTCGGGGCGGGGACGAATGTGCTTGCGCCGGATGAGGGCGTACCGGGGCTGGTGGTCTGCTTGAAGGACGCACTGTGCGGACTGCGGCAGCTGGAAGGAAACCGGATTGAGGCGATGGCGGGACAGACCCTGACGTCTGTGGCCGTGTTTGCGCGGAAAAACAGCCTTGCCGGGCTGGAGTTTGCGCATGGCATTCCGGGGACGGTTGGCGGCGGCGTCTTTATGAATGCCGGAGCCTATGGCGGCACGATGGCGGATGTGGTGGAGACGGTGACGGTTTTGTGGCCGGACGGAAGACTGCAGACGCTGGACCATGCCGCGTGTGCGTTTGGCTATCGAAAAAGCGCGTTTTCGCAGGCGGAGGGCGTGATCTTATCGGCGGTATTCCGGCTGACGCCGGGGCGGCCGGAGGAGATCGGCGCGCGAATGCAGGAGCTGATGGAAAAGCGGCGCGCGTCGCAGCCGCTGGAGCTGCCTTCGGCGGGCAGCACGTTCAAGCGGCCCGAGGGGCACTTTGCCGGGACGCTCATCCAGGAGGCCGGGCTGAAGGGGCGCGGCGTGGGGGGCGCGAAGGTGTCGGAAAAGCACGCGGGCTTTGTGGTGAATTTTGACCACGCTACGGCGGCGGATGTCCGTGCGACGATTGCGCTGGTGCAGAAGACGGTTTTGGAGACGTCCGGCGTCCGGTTGGAGCCGGAGGTGCGGATCTGGTAGGAGAGGATTATGCAATTTGTGATCGTATCCGGCCTTTCCGGGGCCGGGAAGAGCAAGGCCGCGTCTGATTTGGAGGATTTCGGCTTTTACTGCGTGGATAATATGCCGGCGGAGATGATTCCGCAGTTTGCGAGTTTGTGTCTGGCCACGAAGGGGCGGTATGAGAAGGTGGCGCTGGTGACGGATGTGCGCGGGAGCTTGACGTTTGACGCGCTCTTTCGCAGCCTCGACCGGCTGGATGAGATGCACCTGAACTATTCGATTTTGTTTATGGAGGCGTCGACGGAGACAATCATCAAGCGCTACAAGGAGACGCGGCGAAGTCACCCGCTCACAAAGGACGGCACGACCATCTCCGACGCCATTGCCCGCGAACGGGAGCTGCTTGAGCCCATCCGCAACCGGGCAAGCGCGATCATCGATACGTCCAACCTTTCCACGGGAAAGCTGCGCGGGCTGCTGATCGATCTGGTTGCGGGCGGGATCCATGAGCGGGCGATGCGCGTGAATGTGCGCTCGTTCGGATTTAAATACGGCCTGCCGCTGGACGCCGATCTGGTGTTTGACGTGCGGTTTTTGCCGAATCCTTATTATATCCCGGAGCTGAAGAACCAGACTGGGCTGGATGAGCCGGTACGGAATTTTGTCTTCCAGTATCAGCAAACAAAGGATTTTGTAGAAAAGACCGAGGATCTGCTGGGATTTTTGCTGCCGAATTTTGTGGATGAGGGGAAGTCGGAGCTGGTGGTGGCCGTGGGATGCACGGGCGGAAAGCACCGGTCGGTCTGCCTGGCAAAGGAATTTGCGGAGTTTATCACGCGGCGCGGCTACGCGGTTACGCTGGGACACCGCGACATCTCCAGAAGGTGAGCCATGGGGACATATACGGAAAATATCCGGCTCTATGAGCCGGGACACCGGCCGCCGCGGCTTGTGGCCATCGGGGGCGGGCATGGGCTTTCTGCGATGCTGCGCGGGCTCAAGCGCTATACGCGCGACATTACGGCGATTGTCACCGTGGCGGATGACGGAGGCGGCTCCGGCGTGCTGCGGGAGGATCTCGGGATGCTGCCGCCGGGGGATATCCGCAGCTGCATTTTAGCCCTGGCGAACACGGAGAAGACGATGCGGGAGCTGCTGAACTACCGCTTTTCCGAGGGGACGCTGGCCGGACAGAGCTTCGGGAATCTGTTTTTGGCGGCGATGAACGGCATTTCCGGCTCGTTTGACGAGGCGGTGCACCGGATGGGAGACGTGCTGGCCATTACGGGGCGCGTGCTGCCGGTGACGAATCAGGATGTGCATCTTGAGGCGGAGTTTGAAGACGGGTCACACTGTCTTGGTGAGAGCAAGATCTATTACGCGAAGAAAGAGAACGACTGCCGGATCCGGCAGGTGCGGCTGGTGCCGGAGCATCCGCAGGCACTGCCGGACAGTTTGGATGCCATTGCGCGGGCGGATCTCATCATTCTTGCGCCGGGGAGCCTGTATACCAGCATCATCCCCAATTTCCTGGTGGACGGCATTGCGGAGGCCATCCGGCAAAGCCGGGCCGTGAAGGTTTATGTCCTGAACATCATGACGCAGGACGGTGAGACGGAGGGCTATACGGCGAGCGACCATGTGAAGGCCATTTTGCACCATGCGGGGCAGGGCGTGATCGACGTGTGCATCGCAAACTCCCGTCCGGTGCCGGAGGAGAGTCTGGCGCCGTACCGCGCCGAGGGCGCGGGGCCGCTGGCGCTCGACCGGGAGGAGATTATGGCGCAGGGGATTGCGGTACGGGAGTTTCCGCTCTGCTCGAGCGGGCGCTATCTCCGGCACAACCCCGACGAGCTGGCGAAGGCCGTGCTCGATGTGTGGAAAGAATTTCGAA
>USLX01000118.1 GCA_900555665.1 uncultured Eubacteriales bacterium
TCTGGAAGCGCAGGCCGCCCTTGTACGGGCCGATCGCGCCGTTGAACTGGCAGCGCCAGCCGCGGTTGGTATGATAGTTGCCGTTGTCATCCATCCAGCAGACGCGGAACGTGAACATTCTCTCCGGCTCGACCATGCGCTTGAGCAGGTCGACCTTCTCATATTCCGGATGTGCGTCCATGATCGGAGAAATCGAGGACAGAACCTCTTCCACCGTCTGCACAAATTCCGGCTCGCTTGCGTGCGTCTGCTTGACATAATCAATGACGCTGGCGACATATGCGTTCATAGTAAATACCCTCCTCAAAATTGTTACCCAGTTTTGATGCTATCGATATAGTACAACAAGCTTCGCGAGAAAGCAAGGGGGCGGGGCAAAGAAAATTATGCGAAATATTTAAAATTAACTATTAAATAAAATGTCATTTAAAGCAACATGACCACAAGCGGCGAACCCTCTCATTTTCTCGTGCGGGGGAGAGATCAGGCCTGGAAGGAAGCGATGATGTCGACGATCTCTGCGCCGATGCGCTTCTGGGCCTCGACGGTCGCGGCGCCGATGTGCGGCGTGCAGGAGACCATCGGATGGGAGTAGAGCGCCTTGTTGGTGGCGGGCTCATCGGCGTAGACGTCGAGGCCGGCGGCGCGCACCTTGCCGCTCTCAAGACCGGCGAGCAGGGCCGCTTCGTCAACATTGGAGCCACGGGAGGTGTTGATGATGACAACGCCGTCTTTCATCTTTGCGATACGCTCGGCATTGATGAGCGCACCGCCGTCGACCGCCGGAGCGTGGACGGAGATGAAGTCGGATTTTTCGAGCAGCTCGTCCATCTCGACATACGGGATGCCCAGCTTTTCTTCGATGCCGGGGATATGGAAGATATCAAAGGCGATGACATCCATGCCGATGGCCTTGGCCATGACACCCAGATGCTGGCCGATGCGGCCGAAGCCAACGATGCCGAGCGTTTTGCCGCGCAGCTCGATGCCCTTGCCGTAGGCCTTCTTTTCCCACTTGTCTTCACGCATGCTATGGCCGGCAACGGAGATATAGCGCGCGCAGGAGAACATATGGCCAAGGGCCAGCTCGGCCACGGACTCGGAGGAGGCCTTCGGGGTGTTTTTCACGGTGATGCCGTTTGCTTCGGCATATTTGACGTCAATATTGTCGACGCCGACGCCGCCGCGGATGATGAGCTTGAGCTTACCGCCCTTGGCTTCGTCGATATGATTTGCACGGACCTTGGTCTTCGAGCGGACAACGACCGCGTCAAACTCGCGCAGCGCCGCACCGAGCGCATCCGGCTCATAGAACTGCTCGACGACCTCATGCCCCAGCTCGCGGAGCTTCGCCATGGCGGTCTTGTCCATTCCATCGGTAACGAGAATACGCATACTATAATCTCCTTATATAATAGATGTGGAACAAGGCGCGACAAGCTGCCGCGCCCTGTTGAGTTGTTACTTGTTATAATTGGCCTCGAAGTCCTGCAGGAACTTCACAAGCGCCTCGACGCCTTCCTTCGGCATGGCGTTGTAGATGGACGCACGCAGGCCGCCGACGGACTTGTGCCCCTTGAGGTTGTCGTAGCCCGCGGCCTTGGTGGCGGCGACGACCTCCTTGTCGAGGTCGGCAGATTCGGTGACGAAGGGGATGTTCATGAGGGAGCGGAACTCGGGCTCGACGGTGCCCTTGAACATCTTGGAGGAATCCAGGAAGTCGTAGAAGACCTTGGCCTTGTCGAGGTTGCGCTGGTGCATGGCCTCGAGGCCACCGATGCTCTTGAGGTATTTGAAGACCTTGCCGCAGCAATAGATGGACCAGCAGTTGGGGGTGTTATACATGGAGCCGGCGCCGGCGTGCGTGCTGTACTGCAGGTAGATGGGCAGATCCTTGAGATCGTCGCGGATCAGGTCTTCCCGGATGATGCAGACGACCATGCCGGCGGGGCCGACGTTTTTCTGGACGCCCGCGTAGATCATGCCGTAGTCGCTGACGTTGCAGGGCTTGGAGAGGAACATCGAGGACTGGTCGGAAACGAGGACGTGGCCCTTGGTATTGGGCAGCTTGCTCCAGGTGACGCCGTGGATGGTCTCGTTTTCACAGATGTAGACATAGTCGGTATCTTCGGGGATGTCGAGGTCGGAGCAGTCGGGGATGTAGGTATAGTTTTTATCCTTGCTGGAGGCGGCGACGATCACTTCACCGACCTTTTTGGCCTCTGCGATGGCCTTTTTCGACCAGGCGCCGGTCTCGATGTAGACGGCTTTGCCGTTTTTCATCAGATTCATCGGGATCATTGAGAACTGCAGCGTTGCGCCGCCCTGGATGAACAGGACCTTATAGTTGTCGGGAATGCCCATCAGGTCGCGCAGATCCTGCTCGGCTTCGTCGATGATCTGCTGGAACACGGGGGAGCGGTGGCTCATTTCCATGACGCACATGCCGCTGCCGCGGTAATTCATCATTTCGTCGCGGATCTCCTCCAAAACGGGCTCCGGCATCATGGCGGGGCCGGCCGAGAAATTGTAAGTTCTTCCGTACTTCATAATTGACCTCCTGAAAATATGACCAGAATTTCACAGGATATTTGCTCTGGTTTTAGTATATACCACGAAATTGAAAGAATCAACTGCTTTTCTGAAAAAATTTTTTTATGCCTAAAAATTTATTAGGACACAAAAACACCCCCGGCGCCACCGCGCGGCAGCCGGGGGGAAAGGTGGATTGCGGGAGTTGGAAAAAATTTCGTGCCGTGTGCTTAATATACAGGATTTTGCCCAAAAAGGCAAGTAATTTTTTGTGCAGGATTTCGTCTTTCCGGGGCGGACAGCGTCAAAGATGCTGCTTTTCGGGGGCGGACGGGGCGGCGGCGCGGCGCTTTTCATATTTCTCGCGCGTGGCGTTGCCGCCGCGGATGTGGCGCTCGGCCTTGTTTTGCTCTAAAATTTTTTTGACCTTCTGCCAGAGCGAGCGGTTTCCCTCGCGCAGGCGCTCGGAGAGGTCTTTGTGGACGGTGGATTTGGACACGCCGAAGTGTTTTGCCGCTGCGCGGATGGTGGCGCGGTTTTCGATGATGTACACAGCCAGTTCTTCGGCTCGCTGCTCTAGGTTTTCTCTCATGTGGGCACCTCCAAGCTGTGTATGCTGGTTGAACATATGCCGGGAGTCCGGGAAATATGCGGGGCGGCGACAATAGAAGTATATAAGGCGCCCAGGGGGTATTCTTCCAACTCCTGACGCACCCGACCGCGGCGGTGACGCGTGAGCAGCTGGTGGCGATGCTGTTCCGGTATGCGGCGTTCAATGGCATGGACGCGG
>USLX01000119.1 GCA_900555665.1 uncultured Eubacteriales bacterium
CCGTGTTCGTATTCAAGAAAAATGCGCTCCGCGCCTGCCTGTTTCAGTTCGCGCACCTGCCGCTCGATATCCTGTCTGCTCTCGTTGGTGGAGCATGCAGCAGGGGAAAATGTGAAAAAAATTTTTACATATCAATAACAGCCGGATCGGAGCAGATGGGGTCTGCTGCGATCCGGCTGGTGAGGTCAGGGATCCGGCGGTTTGGGGGTGAATTTGCGGTGGAGGCGGTGGGTGGTGGGGGGGAGGGGGCCGCGGGAGATGGCGGCGGGGCCGAATTTGCCGCGGAGCTGGTCGACGGCCTGGTCGAGCTTGCGGGCGCGGTCGCGCTTTTCGTCGGGGAAGAGCGAGAGCTGCTGGGTCTGGCCGTCGGTGAGGTCACTGAGGGTGACGCCGAGCAGGCGGAGGGGGCGGCCGTCCCAGAATTCGGCGAAGAGGGATTTGGCGCAGTCATAGAGCTCCTGCGTGACGTCGCTGGGCTCGGGGAGGCGGCGCTGGTGGGAGCGGTTTTTGAAGTCGCTGCCGCGGATGGTGACGGTGAGGCAGAGACAGCGGCGGCCGTCGGCGCGCAGGCGGGCGGCGACGCTGTCGCACAGGGCGAGCAGAACCTGATTGGCCTGCGGGACGGTGGTGACGTCCTGCTCGAGGGTGGTGGAGTTGCCGTAGCATTTGACGGCCTCGGGCTCGGCGAGGACGGGGGAGGGGTCGACGCCGCAGGCGTAGTCGTGCAGGAGGGCGGCGGTGCGGACGCCGGTGAGCTTCTGCAGGTAGGCGAGGTCCGTCCGGGCCAGATCGCCGATCGTGCGGATGCGGGCGGCAGTGAGCTTTTCGGCAAGGGCACGGCCGACGGAGAGCAGGTCGCCGACGGGCAGCGGCCAGAGCTTCTGCGGGATCTCGGCGGGAAAAAGGGTATGGACCTTATCGGGCTTTTCAAAGTCGCTGGCCATTTTGGCCAGGAGCTTGTTTTCGGAGATGCCGACGTTGACGGTGAAGCCGAGCTCGGAGAAAATGGCGTCCTTGATCTGGTGGGCGACGGCGAGAGGGTCGGGGTAGAGCAGGTGGGTGCCGGTCATGTCGAGGAAGCATTCGTCGATCGAGACCTGCTCCACCACGGGGGCGAAGCGGCGGCAGATGGCGATGAAGGCGCGGGAATTGCGCGTATAGAGGGCAAAATCCGGCGGGGCGAGGACGAGCTGCGGGCATTTGCGCAGCGCCATGCCGACCGGCTCGCCGGTGGTGACGCCGAATTTTTTCGCGGGGATGGACTTGGCGAGGATGATGCCGGTGCGCTTGTCCCGGTCGCCGCCGATGGCGGAGGGGATGGCGCGCAGGTCCGGCTCGCCTGCGGCGACGCGGCGCGCCGCCTCCCAGGACAGAAAGGCACTGTTGACGTCTACGTGAAAGATCAGCCGCTGCTGCATCCGGCTCCCTCCTTTGGTTTCAGATATGTCCGAAGTTCATGGTTCCGGAAACAGTATAACACAAATTTCGGAAATATGCGAACAAAATTTCGTAAATTTTATCGGGTACGGTAATGGCCGGTGTGGCACTGGAGGGTGCGGAAGCCGGTGTGGGTCAGGCCGAGAAGGGCGTCCATCTCGCGGGCGGCGTTTTCGTAGCGGCCGCGGGTGTGGTGGACGAGGAGATAATCGGCCTCGCGGATGCGGCCGGCGGCCTGCATGCAGAAGCTGCGGACCGGCGCGGCCAGGGCGAAGACCCAGATAGGGGCGCAGATGGTCACGTGGTCATAGGCGGCAAGGTCGAGCGCGACCGGCTCGATGGGCATGGGCCAGCGGTGCATCCCGTAGCGGCCGCACCACCAGAAGCCGAGCGTGCCCGCGGTCCGCTCGGCGGCGCGGATCTCATAGACGGCCGCGCCGGTCCGGTCGGCCTCGGCGAGGGCCTGCTTTCTGACGTAGCCCATGCGGGAGAAGCAGACGACCAGGCGGCGGGGATCGGCGCCGATGTGCGGGTAGTCGGCGGGGTCGACGCGGAAGGACCCCTGCTGCAGGAAGATCCAGGCGGCATAGCCGGTCGCGGCCTGGCACAGGCCGAAGAGGAAATAGATTGTGGACATGAAATTCAGGGGGAAGATGTAAAACTGGATGCAGATCCAGAGCATCAGCGTCACGCCGAAGACGCCGCCGAGCACGACGCCCGCTTTCTTTTTCGCGAGGAGCAGGCAGGCGGCGGTCAGGTTGCTCAGGCCGTTGACGATCAGCAGCGCCCAGCCGGAGAAGATGAAGTTCTGAAACAGAACTTCGGCGAAGGGCAGGACCTGAAAATACGGCAGCATGGCGTCCATGCCCAGCGCGCGGCCGCTGGGGTCGATCAGCATGGCGGCCGCGCCGGCCACGGCGCCGAGGCCGATGAAGAACGTCCAGAAAATCAGAAGCTTCCGGGCGGTTTGAAATCTGGAATGGGACATGGGGAGACCTCCGGGAAAAGTTATTTTGTATGCGCTTTTGCGGTATTGAGCGATGCGATCAGCATCACGCGGATGCGGGTACAGGCGGAATCGAGGGATTGGTATTCGGCTTCTGAAATGTAATTCGTCCGGAAAAGCAGCTCCAGCCAATAGCCGGTCTCGTTGGCTTCTCTCAGCGCGATCTGGAGCTTGGAAATAAAGTCTGCTCTGCTGTTGGCGTACTGCGCCTCGCGGATATTTGCGCCGATGGACGTGCCGCTGCGGCCGATCTGGTTGGAAATGATGGATTCCCGCTGCGATTTCAGGTGCTTGACCAGGTGGATGATGGAGACGGCGAAGTCCATGGACTGGGGGAGGAGTTTGGGTTCGGGCATGAGAAAACCTCCTTTTTGATAGTGAAGGTTTGCGCGGGGCGCAAAGTGAAGGTTGGCGGAGCCAAGTGAAGGGGCGGCGGAGCCGCCGTGAAGGATCGCGCGGAGCGCGATGGGAAGGTTGGCTGCGCCAAGTGAAGGGGGCCAAGCCGTGAAGGTTTGCGCATTGCGCAAAGTGAAGGATCGCGCAGGGCGCGATGTGAAGGAGCAGCGGAGCTGCTGTGAAGGATCGTGCTTTGCACGATGTGACGGGAAGCGTGCCACACACTTCCGCAGATACTTCTCTGCGAAGCCCCTTCACGGCGCGCAGCGCCGCTTCACGTGCCGTCAGGCACGCTTCACTCGAAAAAAGAGCTTTTGTCCCTCAGGACAAAAGCTCTTTTTTCGTGTATCATGTGAACACTTCGGATCAATTTCCAAGTTGGTGGCACAAAACTGTGACTCAGCGAAGCGGTCACAGTTTTGAAGCGAGGAGCAGCGGAGCAAGTGAGAGATGAC
>USLX01000120.1 GCA_900555665.1 uncultured Eubacteriales bacterium
TGCAGGACAAGCAGATGGACGTTCTGAACGCCATCAAGCTGTTCTCCGACGAAGGCCTGAAGTCCACCGGCGGTCTGTCCAACAACTCCAACGGCGCGCCGAAGGCGCTCCGCCCGATTATGGACTCCGCGCTGGTCGCCATGGCGATGATGCAGGGCCTGACCTCTGCCATCGTCAACCCGAACGACCTGAGACTGATGGAGACCATCAAGTCCTGCGATATTTTCAAGAATCACGAGCTGTATTCCGACTCCTATCTGGAGGTCTAAATCGAAATTCCGTTCCCTGCCAGAAGTCCTCTGGCAGGGAATCGGCGCTTTTTCCCGTGCTGCGGAAAATAGCCTGTTTTGCGGAAATTATGAAAAAACGGGCTTTTTCATAAATCGAATGTATCGTTATGGGAGGATTTTATGAGCGTATTAACTGATCTCATCTACAGTGGCTCCAATGCTGTGGCCGGGCTGACCGAGGGTGCCGTCAACGACGCCATCGCCAAATACGGCGCAGACAAGGAAATCGCATTCCCCGATACCGCCTACTTTTTCCCGACTATCTATGCTGCGACCGGCGTGAAGGTCAAGACGCTGGGGGACCTGCCGGCCTGCGTCGGCGTGCTGAAAAGCCTGATCACCAATCAGGAGGATCTGGGCCAGGCACTCAATGCCGGCCTCGCCACCGCCGTCGGCGCGGAAATTCTAGAAGGTTTGAAGTTTGTCGAGCCGAAGGACGCCTATGAGCAGGCGACGGTTCCGGGTATCGGCTTTGTGCCCGACCCCATCATCCGCTCGCTCGGTGTCCCGCTGGTCACCGGCGATATCCCCGGCGTGGCCGTCGTGCTGGGCAAGGCCGAGAAGGCCGAAGACGTGGCCGCCGTTGTCAAGGGCTATCAGTCCAAGGGCATCATGACCTTTATGGTCGGCGATGTGATCGAGCAGTGCGCCGAGCAGGGCGTCAAGATGGGTCTCGAGCTGCGCGTGATCCCGCTGGGCCATGATGTCACCGCTGTCATCCACGTCGTCACCGTCGCCATCCGCGCGGCGCTGATCTTCGGCAATGTGCAGCCGGGCGATCTGGCCGGTCTGCTGGCCTATACGAAAGAGCGCGTGCCGGCGTTCGTCAACACCTTCGGCGACATCGATCCGGTCGTCGTCTCCGCTGGTGCGGGTGCGATTGCGCTGGGCTTCCCGGTTGTGGTCGACGTCGACCTTGGCGAAAATCAGGTTCCGGGTGCGCTGGAATCCTGCACCGACCATGCCGAGACGGTCAAAAAGTCTCTCGAGCTGCGCGGCATCAAGATCAAGTCCAAAGAGCTTCCGATTCCGGTCGCGTTTGCGGCGGCCTTCGAGGGCGAGATCATCCGGAAGGCCGATATGCAGGTCGAGTTCTGGTCCGCCAAGAACACCACCTGTGAGCTTGTCCAGATGAAGGATGCTTCGGAAGTCGAGGATCACAAGATCACGATCGACGGCCCGGATATCGACTCCGGCGATCTCGAATACGCCCTTGCCACCTGCATTTATGTTGCGGGCAAGAAGATGCAGGCCGATTTTGAGTCTGTCATCGAGCGTAAGATTCACGCTTGGTTCAACTATATGGAAGGTGTCATGCACACCGGCCAGCGCAACCAGTTCCGCATCCGTATTTCCAAGGACGCTTACGAGCACGGCCTGCGCCTGCATCACTTCGGCGAAGTCCTGTACCACATGATCATGGACGAATTTGACGCCGTCGTCGACAAGTGCGAGGTTCGCCTGATTACCGATCCGGAGAAGGCCACGAAGTTCCTGAACGAAGTCGCGATGCCGCGCTACAACGCGCGCGACGACCGCCTGGCCTCCATGACCGACGAATCGGTCGACCGTTTCTTCACCTGCATCCTCTGTCAGTCGTTCGCGCCGGCGCACTGCTGCGTCGTTACGCCGGAACGGCTCGGCCTCTGCGGCGCTGTTTCCTGGCTCGACGCGAAGGCGACCTACGAACTGAACCCGAACGGCCCGTCCCAGCCCATCCTGAAGGAAGGCTGCCTGGATGAGCGCACCGGCCGCTACACGACGGTCAATGAGGCCATCAAGGACGCGACGCACGGCGCGGTCGAAGAGGTTACGCTGTACTCCATCATGGAGGATCCGATGACCTCCTGCGGCTGCTTCGAGTGTATCTCCGGCATTGAGCCGATGTCCAACGGCTTCATCGTCGTCAACCGTGAATACGCGGGCATGACCCCCGCCGGCATGACGTTCGGCGAGCTGGCGTCCTGCACGGGCGGCGGTGTCCAGACCCCGGGCTACATGGGCCATGGCCGTCACTTCATCTCCTCCAAGAAGTTCATCCACGCCGAGGGCGGCATCGAGCGCATCGTCTGGATGCCGAAGGAACTGAAGGACGACGTCGGCGAGCGCCTGAACAAGACCGCCAAGGAGCTCTACGGCATCGACAACTTCACCGACATGATCGCAGACGAGACCATCTGCACCGACTGCGACGCGCTGCTGGAGTTCCTGCAGGAAAAGAACCACCCGGTCCTCTCCCTGGAGCCGCTGATGTAATTTTAAAAACAAGATCCCGGGCCATCTGGCCCGGGATCTTTTCTGCGCAAAACCGCCCGGACCATACGGCCCGGGCGGTTGATTTATCAGTCTTCCGGCTGTTCGAAGCTGCTGTCCATCAGGACCTGCTCGAGCTGCCTGGCGTGATCAAGCTCGCGGTAGGGGACGAAGAAATCCGTCCGCGTGCCGACTTCGCCGGTGTAGGCGGCCGTGCGCGGGCTCCACTGCCGGACGATCACGGGAAGGTGGTCGTCCTCCAGAATGCCCTGCAGCATTTCCGCCCACGGCGAGGTCTTTGTGCCGATGAAGCAGTAGTCGTCGGCCTTCGGCCCGCGGGTGAGCCTGCTGCCGCAGAAGGCGCAGACGTCGTCCTCGTTCAGCAGATAGCAGTTTTCACAGTAATACATGCCGCAGCTCCTTTCTGCCGGTCATTTTCCGGCCTTCAGCTCCTTGCGCTGCTGTTTCGTCTTGCAGAAGTGCTCGAGCACCGGGATGAAGAGGAAGCAGGTGAAGCCCGCCGTGAAGCCGCCGTTGTACAGGCAGAACGCGCCGTGCAGCAGCGGGACGCAGGTGACGAACGTGTAATGGA
>USLX01000121.1 GCA_900555665.1 uncultured Eubacteriales bacterium
CATGTTCACGGGGATGTTGGCGGCGGAGCTGCGGGTGAAGAAGGCGGTCAGGCCGCTTTCACGCAGGCAGCGGAACACCAGCGGATAGGGATTGCAGCGCAGATAGATGAAGATGATGATGGGGTTGATGACAAGCGCCATGAAGAGCATCGTGCCGACCAAAAGCAGCAGGAGCTTGCCGTACTGGGTGAAGATCGCAAGGCCGTTGCTCACAACGTTCGTGAACACAAGGCCCATGATGCCGAACGGTGCCAAATTGATGATCCAGCGCACGATGGTGGACACCGCGTCCGCCGTGTTGCTGAGGAAGACCTTCGTCGAGTCCGCACCAAGCTTCTTCATCGCCACGCCGAAGAGACAGCCCCACATCAGAATGCCGATGTAGTTGCCGTTCATAATGGCGGAGATGGGGTTCGAGACGATGTTGGACAGCAGCGTGTGCATGACCTCGCCAAGGCCCTGCGGGATGACCTCGGCCTCAGCGGCCTCGGCCAGCAGGAGCATCTGCGGGAAGAGCATGCTGGTCACAACGCTCAGCGCCGCGGCGACGAACGTCGTAAGCATGTAGAGCCACACGACCGTGCCGAAGCGGCGGTCGAGCTTGGACGAGCCCTGCGCCAGCGCGCTCGCCACGATGACGAACACCAGCACGGGGGCAATGCCCTTGAGCGCGCCGACAAACAGGTTGCCAAGCTCCCGCAACCACGTCGCGCCGGGACAGACCAGCGCCAGGATCACGCCGACGACAAGGCCGATCGCGATGCGCAAAATCAGGCTGACGCCGTTATACGCGGCGGCAATTTTTTTAAGGGTCTTCATAAAGGGATTCATAGGGGCATCTTCTTTCTTTTCAAAATCTAACGCTCTTACGATCCTCTTCTCTCTGCTCAGGCCGCAAAGGCGCTTTCACTAACGGCCTTTATTATATCTTTATGTGCAGGAAATTGCAAGGAGCGGACAGATGTATTTCTACGAAAAACACTCCAATGACAGAAATTCGTCATTATCGCCATGAGATCTGCCGTCTGTCGCCGTCTCGCAGCACGAAAAAGTCTTTTCTGTCCGCACGCCATAAAATTCTTGCGCAGGCGAACGGATTCTATTGACATCTTTGGGCATTTTTGCAAGAATCCGATTCGTCTGTCAAAAAACACAGCACAAATAATAACACCCATCGGATCATACCGACGGGTGTTATTTACATAACCGCATTTTACATCGGCTCAGCGTGTTCACCGCAAAGTGCAACAATGGTCAGCGCAAACAGCTCCGCGCTTCGCACGATCTCATCTACCACAAGGTACTCATTTGCACCGTGCATGTGATAATCTACACCTAATCGGGAAGCGCCAAACGCCACGTCATTTTTCAGAAAGTGCGCATATGTCCCACCGCCAATAGCAAGGCACTTGCCCGGTTCGCCCATGACCTGCTCATAGCAGCCTAAAAGCGTCTGGATAAACGGACTATTTTCCGGAACGTAATGGGGGGACCATTTTGCAGCTCTCCGAAAGATACCAGCCATAAGCCGCCAGTTTTTCACGCAGCACCTCAAGCACAGTCTCTTCGCTGGCACACATCGGCGCGCGGCAGTCTATGCGGCCGGACATACCGCCTTCCGCATAATGAAGCACGTTGGAGCTCAGCACCAACCGGCCGGACAATTCATCCGCCTGCGCCACGCCAGCCGCCTCACCGTAAAATGCGCCGTGCGGAACAGCTCTGTCAATCCGCGCAGGCGGCGCTGTCCCTCACAGTCGGCAAAGGGAAACTGCATCAGCAGCGCCAGCAAGCCAGTAAGTGCACTGTTTCCTTCCCAAGGCGTGGAGGCATGAGCACTCTTGCCTTCCGCACGGATCACAACGCACCCATTTTTTTCTTCCCATCTGAAAGCGATCCCAGTCTGCTCCTCTGTAGCGATGGCGACCTCTGCGATCTCATCTGTTAAGATTCCTTCTATAACGGCTTCTGCCTTACCGGGGACCGCATTGCCAACCGTACCGCTGTCAATTCTGCGGATGGTTTGCCGACACATCGAAGAGATCAGCGTATCTGGTGTGATTCGCTTGTAAATCTGCTTGATGGATTCCTGATAATGGTTGATTGTTCCATCCCGCAGATTGCGGGCCTTACAGTCCAAAATATACTCTTCGAACCCTTCCCTGAACGTCTTCTCATTCGGGAAGCACATCCTGATTTTCTTCACGGTTTTTCCCAAAAAAACGCAAAAACAGGAAGCACATCTTCCGCATTTTCGTGCGGAAGATGTGCTTCCTGCCTATGTTTGATGAAAAATCAGGTTTTGGAACCTTGGAAGGACAAACCCTGCGGTTTTCCCTCTTACTTCAGGCTCTCCGCAACAGCGACGGCCACGGCGACGGTGGCGCCGACCATCGGGTTGTTGCCCATGCCCAGGAAGCCCATCATCTCAACGTGCGCGGGCACGGAGGAGGAGCCGGCGAACTGGGCGTCGGAGTGCATGCGGCCCATGGTGTCGGTCATGCCGTAGGAGGCGGGGCCGGCAGCCATGTTGTCCGGGTGCAGGGTGCGGCCCGTGCCGCCGCCGGAGGCGACGGAGAAGTACTTCTTGCCCTGCTCGATGCACTCTTTCTTGTAGGTGCCGGCGACGGGGTGCTGGAAGCGGGTCGGGTTGGTGGAGTTACCGGTGATGGAGACGTCCACACCCTCGGAATGCATGATGGCCACGCCCTCGCGGACGTCGTCAGCGCCGTAGCAGCGGACGTCGGCGCGCTCGGTCTCGCTGTAGCGGATCTCGCGCACGATGTTCAGCTTGCCGGTGAAGTAGTCGAACTGGGTCTGAACATAGGTGAAGCCGTTGATGCGGGAGATGATCTGAGCGGCGTCCTTGCCCAGACCGTTGAGGATGACGCGCAGCGGCTTCTTGC
>USLX01000122.1 GCA_900555665.1 uncultured Eubacteriales bacterium
AGTCTTGATGGCCTGCTTGTAGAAGGGCTGCTTCTGAGCCGCCGCTTCCTTGGCCTCCTCCTTGCTCACACCGGTCATGCCGGAAATGGCAAGAAACTCGTCGTAAACCTTATTGACAACGCCCGTTCCTAAGATGACCTGCAGCTGTCCGGACGCGCTGAATACGCCCTTGACGCCGTCAATGTCTTCCACTGCCTTTGCGTCGCATTTCTTATCATCCGCCAGTACCAGCCGGAGTCTCGTGGAGCAATGCGCCACTGACACCAGATTTTCTCTCTTTCCTACTTTCTCATAGATTGCTTCCGCTGTCTTTCTGTAATCCATGCTTACCTCCTCCTTCCCGTTACGCCCGCAGCCGTCCCGCTGCGCCTGGCGCGCTCACTGTGACTTCTATTTCTTCCCCGTCCGGATAGAACCGGGTGGAAAATACATCCTTGCCGCCGTTTAAGAACACTTCCACACAGGAGGCGTCCACAATCACTCTCATATCTGTCAGTCTCGTCATTTTACGTCCGCGCATTGTACGGCCTGATCCCAATAGCTTGTCTTTAAATTCCATGCGGAAAATCTGTTCTTTGCTGTTCCATGTCAGCCAAAGATACTCCGCCAGTGTAATTTTTATATTTTCTTCCAGTTCATTTCCATCCGAAAGCTCGATTTCAAATGCCTTTCCCATCATGCCTGCAAAATCATTTTCAAAGGACTGCTCCGCTGTCCAATAAGCATCCAGCTCCCGGATGGGACTCTGGCAGAGCACGCCGTCCTTCACGAAAGCGTAGCTCGTCGGGTCCCAGGCGGTGTAGCCGCGCGCTTCAAACGTGGCGCGAAGCCCGCCGGAGGGAAAGCTTGAAGCGTCCGGCTCGCCCCGGATGAGTTCCTTGCCGGAAAACTCCATGATCACGCCGCCGTCGGCGGTGGGAGAGATGAACGAGTCGTGCTTTTCGGCCGTGATGCCGGTCATGGGCTGGAACCAGTGGGTGAAGTGCGTCGCGCCGAGCTCGATAGCCCAGTCCTTCATGGAATTGGCGACGACGTTGGCTGCGGCCAGATCGAGGCGCTTGCCCTCGTGGATGGCGGCGTAGACATCTTTAAAAACAGCCTTCGGAAGCTTCTGCTTCATCACGGCTTCGCTGAACACATGGCAGCCAAAGAAATCCGATACAGTCTGCATAAGAAACTCCTCACTTTCTAAAAAAGCGGCAAAGGCACGCACAGAATCGATGCTGTACGACGCCTTTGCCGTTTTTACGTTTCCATGTGAACCGGATCCGGCGGGACCCAAGCCGTTTGTTTGAGCGCATTATACGCGCCGCGGCGGAAAATGTCAAGCGTCTGCCGCAAAAAATGGTATTCGTTTTACTTATTGCTGCGTTCAGCAGAATCAATAAAAATGATAGTGGCTTTTTGTTGACATCAACGAAGCAGCTCGCTAAAATAGAACCAAAAATTCTTCTCCATGCAGACAAGTGTATGTTTGGAGAAAACACAAAGGAGGCGGGACGATGCAGGAACCACGAAAAAGCACCCTGCTTTTCGTGCAGGACGCCGCGGCGGAACCAGCGGCGCTCGGCGCGTTCGCCGCAGAGCAGCCGGCGCTGGCGCTCGTCACGGCGGACGGGCTGGACGAGGCGGAGCGGAAGCTCGCGCAGCTCGATCCGGCGCTCGTCGTCTGGCAGTGCGACGCGCCGGGGCTGCCGGCGCTGCGGCAGTGCGTCCGGCTTGCCGAAAGCAGTGAGGCGGTCTTTTTATTGTTGGTCCGCCCGGGCACGTATGAGGCGGTCTGGCAGTTCGTGCAGGCGGCAGGGATCTGCGTGATGAGCTGGCCGGCGCCGCAGGAGGTCTTCCGGCAGACGCTGCGGAACCTGCTGCTGCTAAAGAAGAGCCTGCGGGCCATGCAGGAGAAGACCGACCAGCTGCAGTCGCAGCTGCAGGACATGAAGCGCATCCAGAAGGCCAAGAGCCTGCTCATGAACCAGCTCGGCATGTCGGAGGCCGACGCGCACCGCTGGATCGAAAAAGCCGCCATGGACCGCTGCGTCAAAAAACGCGAGATCGCAGAGACCATCATCCGGATGTACGCATTATAATCATAAAGAAAGGGGCCAAAGCCATGAAACAGCCGCACCAGTACCGGCCTTTGGAGCAGCAGCCGCAGCATGACGCCTGCGGCATCGGCGCTGTTGTCAATATCAGCGGACAAAGAACACATGAAACGCTCGACGGCGCGCTGAAGATCGTCGAAAAGCTCGCGCACCGCACCGGCAAGGACGCCGACGGCACCACCGGCGACGGCGTCGGCGTCATGACGCAGCTGCCGCACGCGCTGTTTCAGAAGGCGGCGCAGCAGGCGGGGCAGACGCTCCCGGACGCGGGCGATTACGGCGCGGCCATGATCTTCTTCCCGCAGGACCCGCTCAAGCGCATGCGCAGCCGGAAGCTGCTGGAGATGATCCTCTCGCGCGAGGGGCTGGAGCTGCTGTTCTGGCGGGACGTGCCGGTCTGTCCGGAGATTCTGAGCGAAAAGGCCCGGAGCAGCATGCCCTACATCGCGCAGTGCTTCATCCGCCGCCCGGACACGGCAGCGCGCGGGCTGGATTTTGACCGCAGGCTGTATCTGGCCCGGCGCGAGTATGAGCACTCCGTCTCCGGCACCTACGTCGTGTCCATGTCCAGCCGGACGATCGTCTATAAGGGCCTGTTTCTGGTCTGGCAGCTGCGGCAGTTCTATCCGGATCTGCAGGACGCGGATTTTGCCTCTGCACTTGCGCTCGTGCATT
>USLX01000123.1 GCA_900555665.1 uncultured Eubacteriales bacterium
GGCGACCTTCATCTCCGGCATCCGAAAGGCTCGCACCAACCGCCTTCTCTCTGACATCCGCCGGGAGACTACTCCTCCCCTTCTTCGCATATGGATGCAAAAATTATAGGCTCTGCAGCGCCGTTTGTCAAGCGTTTCTGAGCCAGCGCACAACGGAAAGTGCCGCGCGGTTGCCCTCGCCGACCGCAGCCGGGATCTGATAGGGCGCACCGGTGCAGTCTCCGGCCGCGAAAACGCCCGGAATGCTCGCCGCGCAGTCATCGTCCACGACGATGTGACCGTTATCCGTCGCCAAGCCGGGCAGGAGCGTATCGGCCGCAAAGCCCGCGCGCAGGATAAAGACGACATCCGCCGGCTCCGCCGTGCCGTCGACCACGAGCGTATCGGCGCGCTCGGCGCCGCGGATCTCAAAGCGGTGCTTTTTCCCGTCGTAATAGTGCACGTCGCAGCCGATCTCGCGCAGGAAGTCAGCCTCCTCCGGCGCGTCCGCCGCGAGACCGATGACCGCCGCGCGCTTGCCGCGATAGAGCATCCCGTCGCAGGTGGCGCAATAGCTCACGCCGCGGCCGAGAAACTCCGCCTCGCCCGGAAACGTGCTGCGCTGGGCAATGCCGGTCGCCAGCAGCAGCGCCCTGCCCTCTGCAAATTCCTTGCCCGCCGAGACGCCGAACGTCTTGCCCATCGGCATCGCCGAGAGCGCCCGCTCGCGCAAAAAGTCCGCGCCGAGGTCGCGCGCCTGCTGCGTCATGGTCTCGAGCAGCGCAGGTCCGGACACATCCGGCACGCCGGGATAGTTCGTGACATGCCCGGCCTTATACAGCGCGCTGTCAGCCGCGCCGCCGCAGATCACGCACACGGACAGGTTCCGGTTGCGCGCGGTCATGGCCGCCGACAGCCCCGCAGGCCCGCCGCCGATGATGAGCAGATTGTACATGGCTCATACCTCCGATTCAGTTGTTTTTACCTGATTATATATTTCTTTTTGGATATTGTAAACAGAAATCGAATCGTGTATAATACTTCTGCAATATTAAGTGGAGTTGAAAAAGCACTATGGAAGATACCAAAAACTTTATCGAAGCCTTTGTCGAAGCCGATCTCGCGCCGGGCGGCCGTTTCGCCGGCCAGACTATCCACACCCGCTTCCCGCCTGAGCCGAACGGCTACCTGCACATCGGTCACTGCAAGGCGCTGTGCATCGA
Organism: uncultured Eubacteriales bacterium; assembly: GCA_900555665.1. GTDB lineage: Bacteria > Bacillota > Clostridia > Oscillospirales > Oscillospiraceae > CAG-170. The sequence goes on from USLX01000123.1 coordinate 1,203, forward strand.
TTTCGGCACGGCCGAGAAATTCGGCGGCATCTGCAACCTGCGCATGGACGACACGAACCCTTCTAAGGAGGACAACGAGTTCGTCGAGGCCATTCAGGAGGATATCCACTGGCTCGGCTTTGACTGGGACGACCGGTTTTTCTTCGGCTCAGACTACTTCGAGAAGGACTATGAATACGCCGTCGAGCTCATTAAGAAGGGGCTCGCCTATGTGTGCGAGCTGACGCCGGAGCAGTTCCGCGAGTACCGCGGCGATGTGAACACCCCCGCTGTCAGCCCGTGGCGCGACCGTCCGGTCGAGGAGAGTCTCGACCTCTTTGCGCGTATGCGCGCCGGCGAGTTCCCGGAGGGCAAGTACACCCTGCGCGCAAAGATCGACCTCGCATCCGGCAACTTCAACATGCGCGACCCCGTGCTCTACCGCATCCGCTACATCGAGCACCACCGTCAGGGCACAAAGTGGTGCATTTTCCCGATGTACGACTTCGCGCACCCGATCCAGGACGCGCTCGAGGGCATCACGCACTCGCTCTGCTCGCTGGAATACGAGGATCACCGCCCGCTCTACGACTGGGTGGTCGACAACGTGTCCGTTCCGTGCAAGCCGCGCCAGATCGAGTTTGCGCGCCTCGGCATCAACTACACCGTCATGTCCAAGCGCAAGCTGCGCAAGCTGGTCGAGGACGGCCGCGTCACCTTCATCGGCGACATGGACGCCCTGTGTCGCGCCAACATCTTCCTTCGGACCGCGGAGCGCGTCATGCTTCAGGTGGGACGCTTCAAGGCAGAGACCTTCGACGAGCTCTTCGAGGGCATCAAAGCCATTCCCTGGGAAAACTACATCCCGGCAGACGGAAAATTCTGGGTCACAAAAGCCACGTCCGTAAAAAGCAAGCTGTTCAGCCCGTCAGACATCCAGTCCATCGTCAAAAAAGCCATGGTAGAGCGACTGAAGACCAGATATAAGATGGAATGGTTCAGCGAGGACGGAGCCTCCTACCCTATCCGTATCACATTTTTAAAGGATGAGGCAGTGGTAGGTCTGGACACCTCCGGCGTCTCCTTGCATAAGCGCGGTTATAGAAGACTAACCAGCAAAGCGCCCATCACCGAGACTCTGGCGGCAGCCCTGATTATGCTGACACCCTGGAAAGGCGACCGCATCCTGGTAGATCCGTTCTGCGGCTGTGGCACATTTCCCATCGAGGCGGCCATGATGGCGGCCAACATCGCCCCGGGCATGAACCGGGAATTCGTGGCTGAGGACTGGAAAAACATGATCCCGAGAAAACTCTGGTACAACGCGGTGGAAGAGGCGAACGACCTCATCAAAGACGACATCGAAACTGACATCCAGGGCTACCACATCGACCCGGACATGGTA
>USLX01000124.1 GCA_900555665.1 uncultured Eubacteriales bacterium
GGCCAAGGCAGGCCTTGTCGAGGGCCAGCGCGGCAAGGGCGGCGGATATCGCCTGGCGCGGAACCCGGACAACTATTCCGTCGGCGAAATCCTGCGCCTGGCCGAAGGCTCGCTCGCACCGGTATCCTGTCTGGAATCCGGCGCCGCGCCCTGCCCGAAGGCCGGCTCCTGCCGGACGCTCCCGGTCTGGGAAAAGCTCGAAGCTCTGATCTGCGGCTATCTGGATGAAGTCACGCTGACGAGCCTGCTCGACGGCGGAACCGAGATTGGCGGCTGCCCCAAAAAATAACCGCCGCCCCCAAAGCCCCCCTCTACCAAGAGGGGGCTGTCGCCGAAGGCGACTGGGGGAGAAGTCCCCGCCGCAGCGGTCAAACTCCAAAACAGGCGCATCATACTGAGCCTGACCTCAGACTGGCGTAAGAATCCCATGGATATTCCAGGCGTGTTACGGGGAGCGTTGTTCTACTTTAGACTCCTATAAGATCTACAGGATTGCCGCACCAGTGACATCGGTCACTTATCTCGCAATGACACGTCTATTTGGGGCCTTTGTGGACGGACAGAGTCGTCCACCCTACAAGAACGCCCGAGAATTCGGGCGGAAAACAGAAAAATTTGTCCGCACTTCCATAAACCTATTGACAAAGTAGGTTTTTGTGCTATGATAAACCCATAAAAAAACTATGTTTTCCCCAAGGAGGTCCTTCCATGTTTGTTTATGCGGACAACGCCGCCACGACGAAGCCCAGCCAGGTTGCGCTCGACGCGATGCTTCCCTGCCTGACCGACGTCTACGGCAACCCGTCCAGCCTGCACTCTGTGGGCCAGAAGGCAGCTGAAACGCTGCAGGCCGCACGCGAGACCGTGGCCGCCTGCCTCGGCTGTCAGGCACGCGAAATCTATTTCACTTCCGGCGGCAGTGAGGCCGACAACCAGGCCCTCGTCTCCGCCGCCCGCCTCGGCGCAAAGCGCGGCAAAAAGCACATCATTTCCACCGCATTTGAGCATCACGCTGTGCTGCACACGCTGAAAAAGCTTGAAAAAGAGGGCTTTGAGGTCGAGCTGCTGCCCGTCGGCGAGATCGGCACCGTCACCGCTGAGCAGGTCAAGGCTGCCATCCGTCCGGACACCTGCCTTGTGACTATCATGTATGCCAACAACGAGATCGGCTCTGTGCTGCCCATCGCAGAAATCGGTGCCGTTTGCAAAGAAGCGGGCGTCCTCTTCCACACCGATGCCGTCCAGGCGGCGGGCCATCTGCACATCAACGTGCAGGAGCAGAACATCGACATACTCTCCCTCTCCGGCCATAAGTTCCATGGGCCGAAGGGCGTCGGCGTACTCTATGCGCGCCGCGGCATCATTCTCACAAACATCATCGAAGGCGGTGCACAGGAGCGCGGCAAGCGCGCGGGCACCGAAAACATCCCCGGCATCGTCGGCATGGCCGCCGCGCTGAAGGATATGTGCGATCACATCGACGAAAACGCCGCAAAAGTCTCCGCCCTGCGGGACAAGCTGATCGCGGGCCTCTCCAAAATCCCGCACAGCATCCTCAACGGCGACCCGGTCAACCGTCTGCCCGGCAACGTGAACTTCTGCTTTGAGGGCATTGAGGGCGAGAGTCTGCTGCTTCTGCTCGACGACAAGGCGATCTGCGCCAGCTCCGGCAGCGCCTGCACCTCCGGCTCGCTCGACCCGAGCCACGTCCTGCTCGCCATCGGCCGGCCGCATGAGGTCGCGCACGGCTCGCTGCGCCTGAGCCTCAGCGAGTGGAACACCGAGGAAGAGGTCGACTATATGCTGCAGGCCATCCCCGAGGTCGTGGAATATCTGCGCGGCATGTCCCCGGTGTGGCAGGATTTGGTCAACGGCAAGCGCAGCTTCGTGCTGGCATAACATCGAAAGGAGTGCTGAATTATGGCTTTATATACGGATACTGTGATGGATCATTTCCGCAACCCCCGCAATGTGGGCGAACTCCCGGACGCGAACGGCGTCGGCGAGGTCGGCAACGCGAAATGCGGCGACATCATGAAGATGTACCTCAAGATCAAGGATGACCGCATCGAGGACGTCAAGTTTGAGACGTTCGGCTGCGGCAGCGCCATTGCCTCGTCCTCGATTGCAACCGAGATGATCAAGGGCAAGACCGTGGAAGAGGCGCTGGCCCTGACGAACAAAGAGGTTGTCGACGCGCTGGGCGGTCTGCCCGCGCACAAGCTGCACTGCTCCGTGCTGGCTGAAGAGGCCGTCAAGTCCGCTGTGCAGGACTATTATGAGCGCAACAACATCCCCTACGACAAGTCCAGGTTCCCCAAGCAGGAGGACTGTGAATCCTGTCGGATGGTGTAATCCCATTTTCAAGATCAAGATATCGTAAGCAGCCCGTGCAGTCTGCACGGGCTGCTTAGACTGCCAAAAAACGATAAAATGCAGCTCCGCAATCGAGCAGCGGGGATAGAGTGAAAGGGGCAAAAAGCCCCTTTCGCGTTCAATCAAGC
>USLX01000125.1 GCA_900555665.1 uncultured Eubacteriales bacterium
TTCCTGCGAAAAAATGTCTTGCTCAGCGCAAAAATTCCTCGCTGCCGGTCACATTGGGAGTTGGAAGAATAGACCCTAGGGAGAGAAAACATGCGGCCCGCGCCGATGGCGCGGGCCGCATAAAATTTAAATCATGCTGGGCTGCCAGCAATCGGGGGCTTCGAGGCCCATCATCTTCACGATGGTGGGGGCCACATTGGCCAGGCCGTAGTGGCCGTCCTTGATCTCGTACTTATTGTCCGGATCGTAGATGATGAAGGGGACGGGGTTCAGCGAGTGCGCGGTGCGGACGCTGGTTTTGCCCTTCTTCGTCTCGGTCATCTGGTCGGCGTTGCCGTGGTCGGCGGTGACGAGAACGGTATAGCCATACTTGTCGGCGGCCTCGATCACGCGGCCGACGCTCGCGTCGACAGACTCCATCGCGGTGATGACTGCGGGCAGGACGCCGGTGTGGCCGACCATGTCGCCGTTCGGATAGTTGCAGCGCAGGAACTGGAATTGATGGCTCGCCATGTTCTCGACCATCTTATCGGTGATCTCTTTGGACTTCATGGCCGGCGCCTGATCGAACGGGATGACGTCGGACGGAACTTCGTCGTAGACCTCGAGATTCTCGTCGACCTTGCCGGAGCGGTTGCCGTTCCAGAAGTAGGTGACGTGGCCGTATTTCTGCGTCTCGGAGACGGCATATTCGTGGATGCCGGCCTTGCAGAGCACTTCGGTCAGGGTATTCTTGATGACCGGCGGCTCAACGAGATAATGCTGCGGGATCTTCAGATCGCCGTCGTATTCGAGCATGCCGGCAAACTTCACGCCGGTGTAGTCGCCGCGGTCGAACTTATCAAAGTCCTTGCGGTCGAAGGCGAGGGAAATTTCCTGCGCGCGGTCGCCGCGGAAGTTGAAGAGGATGACGCTGTCGCCATTGGCAATTTTGCCGACGGGCCGTCCGTTTTCGGCCACGACGAACGGCAGCAGATCCTGATCGATCATGCCGGGATTTTCAGCGCGATAGGTCTCGATGGCGTCCTTCGCGGAGGCAAACTGACGGCCCTCACCGAGGACGTGGGTCTTCCAGCCGGCCTCAACCATCGGCCAGTTGGCCTCGTAGCGGTCCATCGTGATGACCATACGGCCGCCGCCGGAGGCGATCTTATAGGTGTGCGCGCCATCGTTCATCGGGGCGAGCACCTCTTCCAGCTGCTGCACATACTCGAGCGCGCTTGTCGCCGGGACGTCGCGGCCGTCGAGCAGGATGTGGCAGTAGACGCGCGGCAGATCGAGCTCGCGGGCCTTTTTCAACATGGCGATGAGGTGCGAAATATTGGAATGGACGTTGCCGTCGGAGAGCAGGCCGAGGAAATGCAGCGCATGACCGGCCTTCGCGTTGTTGACCAGATCGAGCCAGGTTTTGGACTGGAAGAGCGCGCCGGATTCGATGGACTCCTGCACGAGCTTCGCGCCCTGCGAGTAGATCTGGCCGCAGCCGAGGGCATTGTGGCCGACTTCGCTGTTGCCCATATCTTCATCGGTGGGCAGGCCGACGGCAGTGCCATGGGCCTTGAGCCAGGTCATGGGGCAGGTTGCCATCAGGCGGTCGAGCACGGGCGTCTTCGCCTGTGCCACGGCATCGCCGGGGCCGCCGTCGCCGCGGCCGACGCCATCCATAATGACCAATACAATCGGTTTTTTCATTGGTATAACCTCCATCTGAGAGAACTCTTCTTTTGCGTCCCTATTCTACACCATTTTCTTCAGCTTTACAATGCGATTTTTTGATTTTTTGGATGTGCTGCTCCGCGAGGCGGTAGACGCCGTCGAAATCGACGTGTGGATTGTAGACGGCCTCCAACTCGTCGTGCAGGGCCTTGGCCTGCTGAAGTTCCTCATAAGCGCGGGCGTAGTGCGCGCGGTAACGCGCAGAGAGGGCCATGAGCGCGGGGAGCTTGGGAGCGAGTTCGTCCCTGCGGTAAAATTGCCCGAGGTCGAGGTAGGCCCCGGAGGCGGCGGGATAGGGAACTTCGCGGACGTGCGGGGCAGTTCCGTCGACATAGCCGACACCCCAGGCCGGGACAAAGACACCGTCGACCGAGGCAGGGTCGCCGGAACAGAGAACATAGTCTACATCCAACCCGGCCTGCTCCGCCGCACGACCGATGGCCTTCATAAAGCTCGATTTGCCGCAGCCGGGGCCGCCTTTGATGACCCAAAGGAAGACGCCGCTTTCCGGCGGGCAGAATTCATCATAGCAGGAGACAAAGCCCTCGCCAGTGTTTGCACCGAGAAAATAATGCCGCACAGCCATAAACATCCCTCGATTTCTTTCAAGATACCGATAGGATATGCAGTCTGTGCGGAATTGGTGCAAGGTGGGCCGGTGAGTACCCGCAAGGGGCAGGCCGCATCTGTAACGCTCCTTCGTCGCGAACAGCT
>USLX01000126.1 GCA_900555665.1 uncultured Eubacteriales bacterium
GGGAAGAGTGAAGGGGGCAAAGAGCCCCCTTCGCGTTCAATCAACCAGTTTTTCGAACTTTTTCAAAGTTCGAAAAACTGCCTCAGCGGGGCGAAAAGACTTTTTCGACACGCTGAGCAGCCCGCTTTGGAAACAAAGCGGGCTGCTTGTTGATGATCGGGACGTTTCCTCCGGTTAGAGGAGCTGACGGGCCAGGAATTCGCCGAAGGCGGGGACGGTTTTGAAATAATAATCGCAGTTTTGGCGCATATAGGCCTCGATCTCGGGGATGTCATTGGCCCAGCCGGCGGCGGCAAAGGGAACGCCCGCCGCGCGGCACATGTCGTAGCCGGGCTTGAGATCGTCGAGCATCAGGAGCTGCTCCGGCGCGAGATGAAACCCCGCCATGACCTGCTCGAGCGGCCAGGTGTTGGGCTTGCGATGCTCAGGCGGGAGCTCCCAGCCGAAGATCAGATCGGGCTCCGGCAGGCCGTTTTCGCGGTAGTCGCGGCGGATGATATCGCCCACGGAGTGGGAGATGACGGCAATTTTTCCGCCGCAGGCCTTGTAGCGCTCCAGAATTTCACGCATGCCCGGGTATGCCTTCGGCACCCGCGTTGCGACACACTTCTGCCAGAAGCGGTATTCGCCCTCCAGCTCTTCGTCGGTGAAGCCAAGCTCGTCTTTGAAGAGCGGGATGATGCCGGGATCAAAATTTTTTCGGAAATAGTCGTCCAGCGTGTAGGAAAGACCCGGACGAACCTGCTTCAGATAGGCCAGGAAGGATGGGAAATGGATGACAGCGGTACTGTTCACGACGGTATCGTCGTGGTCGAGCACCAGGCAGGGAAACCGCATGGCACACCTCCGGGGTAGATTTATCGATGGATGCTGCAGCAAGCATAGCATTTTTTGACGAAATCCGCAAGAAAAAAGATTTTGCAAGATTTGCGGTGAATATTTGCTATTTTGCAAAAACTATGGTATACTCTGAGATAATCGCAGAATTATAACCATCCAAAAAATACGGAGGGAACGGCATGGAAGAAGAAAGAATGGAGCAGCCACGGCGCAGAAGAAAGCCGAAGAGCTTTTTCCGCCGCCTTTTGGAGCTGCCGAAGAAGACGTTGTTGACGCTGGTTGCGATCCTCGTCGTACTTGTGCTGCTCATTGTGGTCATTGCGAAAAGCTGCTCGGCCACACCGGACACGACCGTCACGGCCCAGGCATTTTCCACGCAGACGGAGCTGAAGCTGCCGCTGTCGGTAAAATTAAACGAGGGTGATTATCTGTCCTACGGCGGATATCAATTTGAGACGACGAAGAAGATCGCGTCGCTCGTCAAGACCGTGACGAAAAACAACGACGGCGTGACGGCCACAAGCTTTGCAAATGCGCACGGCACCTGCTATTTATTCACGAAGCAGACCGAAACGGGCACCGACCACTGGGTGCTCTATCCGAAGGATATTGCAAACTATTATATTTTTATGGGTACGCACCGCGAGGTCGCGCTGGAGGGCAGCCGCCTCGACATCCTGCTGCCGCTGCATCTGGTTTCGGACAGTGCGCTGATGGACAACATGGGCGGCCAGATCCAGCTCGATACGTCCTACGCCTGCGGCAACGATGCGCTCAAGGATGGAGAGACACTGGCTGACGCATTCCGCGCGTACTATGAAGAGTCCGGCCTTTATACCGTCACAAGCAGCGATGGCGGCTTTACGCTGGTGCCGAAGGGGAGCGACAAGACGCTGATTTTCACCTTCCAACAGGATGGCACGAGCGGCATGTTCGCGGTCTCTGTCCCGGTCTCAACCGAACCGGAACCGACCAGCACCGCCGGCATCCGTTATAACGACGGCGATCCGGTACAGCTGCCGGAGCAGGATGCGGTGACGCTCTCGGGGATCATTGTGAATGCGAATTACCGCCAGGCGGAGCCGAGCGAAACCGCCACGCCGTATCAGGTCGACATGGAGGGCACGACGTATGGCATCAGCCTGACGTGGAATGCCGATACCTGGAGCGCGACGGTGGAGGGCGAGTCCGGCGTTGCCACGCTGACCACGAAGGACGCCTGCATGGTTGCGGCGATCATCGGCGCAAACGATGCTGGCGGTGTCCCAGCGCGCGACGACGCGAGCTGGTTCGGCGACCTGAGCGCGGACTTCTCCGCTGCGGCGGCGCAGATGGTCACGACGGGTGACATCAATGTCCGCTCCGCCCCGTCCACGTCCAGCACGGTTCTCATGACCATGCCGCAGGACAGCTCCGTGGCCGTGATCGGCATTTCGGACGAATGGTGCGAGATCTGGTACAACAACCAGCGCGCCTATATGTCCAGCCAGTATTTGAAAACAGTTTCCTAAAGCAAAGCTGCGGGGCACGCGATGGCGTGCCCCGCTTTTTTCTTGGCTTCGGACCCCGGCGGCCATGCCGCCGGGGT
>USLX01000127.1 GCA_900555665.1 uncultured Eubacteriales bacterium
CGGCCCCTTCTTTTCCGTCTTGCCGGAAAAGAAGGGGGAGAAAAGGGGCGCTTGGGATGCGGTTTGGCGCATTCTACCTCTGAATTTAGGTAAGACCCTATTTTTTAGATGTCGTTCCACTCGGGGGTCACCTCACGGGTGTCTGACTACGCGCCGCCTGATACGGGGGTATCAAATTTGTAACTAGTTGCCTCAGAACAGTTGCCATCAATAGAAGGTGCAGGCCGGATTTGCCGGTCTGCACCTTTTCGCGTGGGGGTTTTATTGTTTTGCATGCACCCAAGGCTCCCCTTCCAGGGGAGCTGGCAGCCGAAGGCTGACTGAGAGGTTGCTGCAAATCTGATACGACCTCTCCGTCTCGGCTGCGCCGAGCCACCTCCCCTGAGAGGGGAGGCATTGGATCTCCGCACCCCAAAGACTTCCCCTCATCTGGAAAAGCAACCGCGGGCCCTCAGACGACCGCGGGCTGTACTGACCTGATTTCCGGTGGTTCCGGGCAGGTGGATTGGCGGAGGGCGGAGACGGACAGACCGAGGAGGAGGGCGTCAATGACGGAATAGAGGTTTCCGGTGATGAACGGCAGGGGCGCTGCCAGCGGGAACAGGCTGAGCTGGTACAGAACGCCCGGCACGAACCGGATGACGAGCAGGAGCGCGGCCGGCAGGCACAGCAGCTTCCCCAGCGGATGGGGCAACTTTGCCGCCCGCACGAGCAGCAGCGCCAGAAACGCCGCCATCGGCCCGAACAGCAGCCCCATCCAGACCCACGCGGGAACGGCGGACGAGAGCCCGGCCTGCTGCAGCTGCCACAGCGTCCGGTTCATCAGCTGATCGGCAAACGGCTGCTTCTGCGCGAGCGACCGCCACAGCTGCATGGCCTCGGGGCTGAAATAGGAAGCCAGCCGCGACGCGCTGCTCCGCACGTCCAGATACACGCCCAGCGCCAGAAGCGCCAGGACAGCGGCACAGGCCCAGCCCGCTTTCACGCGGAAAAAACCCGCGCGGATGGCGATCAGCAGCACCGCGGTCAGCTCCACCCGGAGCATCAGCCGCGAGAAAAACGACACCTGATAGATGGGCGCCATGTCGCTCAGATGCAGAAACGCGATAAACGGCACGCCCGCGTACAGGGCCAGCACAAATCCGCCCCGTTTCCCGCGCAGCGCATACACCGCCAGCGCGTAAGCCAGCGGGAACAGCAGCACGACGTACTCATTTTCGATGCCCATCGATATGCCGAGCTCGATCCCGATCCCATTTGCGAGATGAAAGGAACGGTACAGGCACACCGCGCCGAGTGCGAGCACGACGCCGTAGATCTGCCACGCGTACCGTGCCAGCCGGCGGTAATCAAAAGAATACCCGCCGAGGAGCAGCCCGGCCGTCAGCACCAGCGCTGCCAGCGTGAACAGCTTCGGGGAGTCCTGGCTCAGGATGCGGAAGATCGCGCCGAGCAGGATGCAGATCCCCGCAAGGCTGAGGATCGCCGTCTGCCGTTTCGGCCGGTGCACGGCGTCGAGGGCGAGGCCAATCTGCTCCGCGTCGCCCATCTGGCGGACGGCCTCCGCCTCGGCCTCTGTGGCGGGCAGACCTTCGGCGCGATAGGCCTCCGCCTGCTCCTCCAGATGCGTCCGCAGCTCCTGTGTGAGCGCCGGGCGCACGCGCTTCCAGCGCACGTGCGCACCTACCTCGTCGAGATACTGTTCGATGCGTTCGGCCATATTACGCGCCTCCTTTCAGCACGCATGCGACGGCCGTCGTGTAGGCGCGCCACTCCGCTTCCTTTTCGCACAGACGCCTGCGGCCGGCGTCCGTCAGGTGGTAATACCGCCGGGGGCGGCCCGCGGCGGACGCCTCATCCCGCGCGGTGATGAGGCCCTTCTGCTCGAGCGTGTGCAGCAGGGGATAGAGCGTCCCGGCCTTGAGGTCGAACGAATGCTCCGACCGCTCGCGCAGCGTCTCGATCATCTGATAGCCGTACATATCCTCCTGCTCCAGCAGCTTCAGCACCATCATCCCCGTGCTCCCCGCCAGCAGAGTCTTGTCAAATTCCATACGGATGCCTCCTTATGTCGATGGTCTATATATCGGATATCTACATATTAGCGTATAGGGATGGGGTTTGTCAAGCCTTTTTGTAGGGGCGGAGCAGAGCCCTGCCCCTACAACCTGCCCCGCAAGAAGGTAATATCCATCAAAATTTCGACTGCACCTTCTATTGACGGCAACCGTTCTAAGGCAACTAGTTGCAAATCTGATTTCCCCCGTATCAGGCGGTGCGTACCAAGACGCCCGTGAGGTGATTATCGTGTGGAACGATGCCTGAAACATTGAGACTTGCCTGAATTCAGAGGCAGGACGCACCAAACCGTAACCCAGCGCCCCTTTTCTCCCCCTTCTTTTCCGGCAAGACGGAAAAGA
>USLX01000128.1 GCA_900555665.1 uncultured Eubacteriales bacterium
GCTTGAATGGCATTCAAGAGGTCAGCGGTTCGATCCCGCTTATCTCCACCACGAAGAATCCTGCATCCGTAAGGACGCAGGATTTTTTCTTTTTCCCCGTTGTTTTGAAGCCGCCGGGGTGTCAACAAAACGTGTCAACAAATCATCTCGCCGGGTGCTGCATCGCAGCGTCCGGCGTTTTGTATGCCTGCCTGCCGCCGCCCGGATTTTTCACGGATGCCGGACAACTCTCCGCACAGTCCTGTTTATGGGACTCACGATGTGATAGGGTAAAACCACAGAGGAAAAACCGGCTTCGGGAAAGGGGAAACGATATGTTTGCGTTGTTTTTGGTGATCGTTTATTACATTGTCGGCCTTCTGCGTGAGAGCTATCTGGAGTTTGTTGCTGCTGAGTACTATTGCGATCAATGCAGATGGATGGCGGAGAGCAAGCGCAGCGGACAGCTGCCTGAAGATCGTAAATACTGGGAGCACTAACACATGACGGTGCCCGAGCTGCGGGCGTGGATCGACAGCCTGACGCAGGACATCGACTTTGCCTATCACGGAAAATTCGGGTCGATCTGCCCGTTTCATCGTGAGGATATTGCCCTGTGCTATGACGGCAATGCGGTGGATGCGCACTCCGTGGACGAGGCGATGGCGCTGCCGTTTATCTGCGGTCACTCGCTCGCGGAGCTTTGTGAGGAGCTGGATATTTGACCGCCGTGCTGCGCGGCGGAGAAAGGAGCGGAGGAATGGAATTGGAACGCGCGAGGACGCTGCTGACCGAACTGGCGGACGGCGTCGATCCGCTGACGGGGGAGTGCCTGCCGTCCGACAGCGTCTGCAACCGGCCGGAGATCATCCGCGCGCTGCACTGCGTGCTGCAGCACACAGCCGGCGGGCAAAAGCGCCCGTCGCCGCCCAATGCGGGCAAGCCGTGGACGGAGGCGGACGACAGCGCCCTGCTGCAGATGTATGACGCGGGCAGCGATGTGGGGGAGCTCAAGACGCATTTTCAGCGCTCCCGCACCGCGATCATACGGCGCCTGGAGCGCCTCGGCAGGGTACAGCCAGGGGAGCTGCAGCGATGAAAAGCACCCGGCTCGCGGCAAAAGCCGCGAGCCGGGTGCTTTGACCTTGGGCTCATTTGAAAACGGTGCGCGCTTTGCCCGGCTGCGGCCAGGCGCGGCGTATATAGAAGTGCTGCAGCTCCTCGAGCGTGTAGTCCGTGCCGAATTTGCGGTTGATGAGGCTATGTACAATGCCCCAATTCCAACCGTAATCCTGAATGTAGCGGCGCAGCGCTTCAAGCATTTTCGACTCCATCTCGCCCCTTCCTTTCTGTCGGCGGCGCAGCGCGCATGGTGACGCTCAGCGGCCGCTTACCAAAAAGATAGCACGTTTTTGGAGAAAATACAAGTAAATAGCAGCGCTTTGCGCGCGGCGGGGATTCAAAACCCGCAAAAATCCCCCTCAGTCGTGAATGGCCGCGATCCAGCGGTTGACGTCCGCGTCCGGTGTGCGCTGCGTTGTGTCGTCAAAGTGCACGTCCAGCCCCGGCCGGAACGCCGCACCCGGGCACAGCGCCCGCATATCCCGGATCGAGCGGCCGAGCCAGCCGCCGTTTGTGGCAAAGGGGTAGACGGTCTTGCCGCTGAGGTCATGCGCAGTCAGAAAGGCACGTATGGCGGGGGAGCAGGTGTACCACCAGACGGGCGTGCCGAGCACGATCGTGTCGTAGCGGTCGAGGTCGATGTCCATCGGCTTGAGCGGCGGCAGGTAGCCCTGCTTGACCTCGCGCTCGCCCTGCGCGACCACGTCGTCATAGTCGCCGGTGTAGGGCTCAACGGTGTCGATGTGCGCAATGTCGCCGCCGATAGCCGCGTGGATGCGCTCGGCGATGCGCTGTGTGTTGCCGTGGTAAGAATAATAAAGGGTCAAGGGTTTCATATTGCTTACCTCCATATGGCATATTGTTTTCAGGTTACTGTCATCATACAGCATGAAGCTGACTTTAGGTCAAGAGAGTGAAATGTAAATTTTTCTTGAAGGAAGATTTCAATTTGCATTACATTCGCTATCCTCTCCCAACGGATACATAGGTTGCTCAACAGGGGGCAAATCCGCCTTTCCGTCCTCCGCAAAGAGGTACACATAGGCATTTTTGCCGTCCCAGACCACCTTTTTGAC